>DAOVNV010000001.1 GCA_030630015.1 Desulfuromonadales bacterium
CGGTTGTTCCAAACGGGTAAAGTTTTAAGTCATCTCTGGGTCAAGTAAATAGTAAAACATCTTCTCTCTTTAAATCCCTTACAATTCTCAGAAATCTACATAAATAAGGCACTGCCAATTTACAGCAATCGAAGGGCAAGGGCAAAGAAGCGGCCGGCCCAGAAGTTGTTCCATAAGTCTGGAGGGTGAAAAATCGGCTAATTCTGATTATGTGGCAGAATCCCTGCATTACAAGAAAAAAAGCCCCACAGTCAGGAGGCCAACTGTGGGGCAATGGGTTTCTAGGGTTTTCTCAAGAGGCTTTGAAGAAGGTCATCTCAGACCCACCTACCACAGCGCGTCTTTGACTTATCTCCAGGCTGCCTGCCACAACAACCCTTTGATGGTTCCTAAGATATCGGATTATTCAAGAGGAATAAACGTGAGGACTCGTAAAATTCAAATCGATATCTCACGAAACCTGACTGTGCAAAGGCACATTCCAACACCCTGGTCATTATCGGCTCAACCATCGTATCTCTCCTACCGCAAGGAAATGGCCTTAGCTGCCGAACAAAGCCGAAGAGTTACGGAATCTGAGGCAGGCATTAACCCAAAGGGTCTTTGTAATGTGTTCTCCCTCTTCAATGCTTTCCGGTTCAAACACCGCAAGCCGTGTGTTATCCTGTGCTTGCAGCTCTTTCAAGATACACGGGGATAACGTATGGTATTCGGTCACCTGCTCCAAGCTATTGCGGTCATCGGTTTCGGCGCCCTGCTCGGCGGCCGCCTGGCCGCGTGCTGCCATATCCCCCGTGTGACTGGCTATCTGCTGGTCGGCCTGTTGACTGGGCCGTCTTTCGCGGAGCTCCTCGGCATTTTCCCCTTGCTGCCGTTGCCGGCCCTGCTGGAACTGCGCTATCTCAGCGACCTGGCCCTGGGCCTGATCCTGATGAACATCGGCGCACTGGTTCAGCTTGATCACCTGCGCCGCTGGCGCAACCGGATTCTGGTGTTTTCAGCCAGCGAGATCGGCCTGACCTTTATCCTGGTCGCCCTGGCAACTTCGGCAGTTAACCTGTTTATCCTCCACCAGGCAATCGGCGATCTCAGCATCACCCAGACCTCCCTGCATTTTGGCCTGTTCCTCGGCATAATCGCCGTGGCAACCGCCCCGGCAGCCACCCTGATGGTGATCAGGGAGTGCGAAGCGGACGGGCCGGTCACCGAGGTGGTCCTGACCCTGGTTGGCTTCAACAACCTGGTTTCGGTGCTCGGCTTTACCATCCTGGCACACTTTCTGGTTCTGCCCAATGCGGACTTCGGTGCTCTCCTGTTCAGAATGTTCGGCCCGATCGTTTTGGGCGGCATTATGGGTTTGGCCCTCTCCATGTGGGCACAGCGCCTGGAATTGGCCAGTGAACATAAGGTCCTGTTGATCGGCGGAGTCGCCGCCCTGATCGCCTTGTGCCGAGCCCTGCAATGCGACTTTTTGCTGGCCAGCCTGATTTTCGGCCTGGTTCTCGCCAACAGCACCCCGACCTGGCATCGCCTGAGTGCCAGCCTGCATCAGGTAGACTACCTGCTTTACATCGCTTTTTTCGTCATCGCCGGCGCCAACCTGCACATCGAGACCCTGACCCATATCGGCCTGCTTGGGGTCGTCTATGTCATCGCCCGCACTCTGGGTAAATGGCTGGGGGCAACTTTTGGTGCACGCTGGGGCGGGTTCGGGGAAAGGGAAAAGGCTTTTGTCGGTTTGACCCTGCTGGCCCAAGCCGGCATGGCTATAGGGCTGGCCGCTTCACTTGCCCACCACTGGCCGGTGGGCGGCAAGCTGCTGGAAACGGTTGTTCTCGGTTCCGTGGTGATTTTCGAACTGTTCGGACCGCTGGCCGTACGCCAGGGTTTGGTGAGGGCCGGCGAAGTTCCGATCCTGTCGCTGCTGCAAAAGCGCGCGCCGCTCGGCACCATCGAGGGCCTGCATAATGTCGTCCACCACTTCCGACAGTCACTGGGACTCCCCGCTGGCCACAAGATGCGCGATCCCGGGGATATCCTGGTGCGTCACATCATGCGCCAGAACGTGGAAACGGTCAGAGCCGGCATGCCTTTCAACGAGTTGCTTAAGTTCATCTCGCACAGTCGCTACGACCGTTTCCCGGTTGTCGACGAGCAGGGGCACTTCCTCGGCATGATCGATTACACCGAAATCAGGAACCTGCTGTTCGAGCCGACCCTGGCACCGCTGGTGGTTGCCGGTGATTTGGTCACAGCTGCCCAGACATCCCTCAATCCGGATCAACCGTTGCGCTCCGCTCTGAAAATCCTGCAACAGCACCGCAACATCAGCTATTTTCCGGTGGTTGATGCGGATGACCCAACCATGCTGCGCGGCATCCTCAGCCAGAATGACGTGCTCGCCGCATTCCGCAACCTTGCCGATCAAACCGAGTAAATCGTGAATCAAAAAGGGCGGCCTTTCGGCCGCCCCTGATCATAGCTCAGGTTGGAAAAGCTCAGAGCCCCCACTCCGAGAGGGTCGCTTTGGCTTTCTTTGCCTCACCGGAAACGGGGAAACGCTCCATCACCCGTTGCAGCAGCAACCTGGCGCTGGCCCGGTCACCCAGGACATCAAACGCCATGCCTTGCTTGAGCAGAGCGGCCGCCACCTTGGGATGGTCACCGTACTTCTGAATCACGTCCTCAAACTGCAGGATCGCCTTGTCGTAATCCTTTTCGGCATAATAGGCCTCGCCGATCCAGTAAGCCGCATTGATCGCCAAGGGGTCTTCCGGGTAGCGCTTAAGAAAGGTCACCATGAGCTCCCGCCCATGGGCAAGCTGCTGATCCTCGCGCAACACTTTCAGGGCACGTTCATACAGGCCGACGGCACTCTCGCTGGCGGGTGTCGGGGCAACAACTGGCGTTGCCGGAGCAATCGGTGTCGGCAAGGGCGGCTGGGACGGGAGCACAGCCGCTTGAGCAGACGACGCCGGCTCAAGTTGGGCGAGGCGCTGTTCCAGATCGGCGATCTGCAGAGAAAGTTCATCGCGCATGAACGTCAAATCCTGGCGCAGTTCATCACGCCCGCGATCCAGGTCATCCGAACGCCCCTGCATTCCCTGGACGTCGACACGCAAACTGTCCATCCCTGCCTGAAAATCAGCCTGGTTGCGCGCCAGGGTTTCCAACCGCGCCCGAACACTGCCGGACTGGTCATCCGTTAACGCTTTAAGGGTCCGGTCGGAATCGTCGACGCGCCGCTGTAGCTCCATCAACTTTCTCTGGGTCATCAGGTCCTGCTCGGTCACGACACAACCGTTCACCAGCATGGCCAGCAATAGAATGCCTATAATGCGAACCAGGTGCATACGTCTTCTCCAGAAAAGCGGGCCGCACCAATAAATGGTGCGGCCCTCTTGGACAGGTTCTGTAATTATTTGATCGCCTTGAATTCAGCCCGACGGTTTTTGGCCCAGGCCTGCTCGTTTGACTGGGCATCAAGCGCTTTTTCCTCACCGTAGGAAATGATCGACAGACGATTGCCGTTCACGCCCAGGGAAACCAGATACTGTTTTGCCGCAGAAGCCCTGCGCTCGCCAAGAGCCAGATTATACTCATCGGAACCACGTTCGTCGCAATGCCCCTCGATGACCGCTTTCAGACCGCTGTTGGCCTGGAGGTAGGCTGCATTCTGCTTCAGCACGACCCGTGCCTCATTGGTCAGGGTGAACTGGTCAAAATCGAAATGAACCCGTTTCAGGCCTTTGATCGCCAGATGGTCTGCAACATCCTGGCTGCTGATCGAACCGCTGTCAACGCCCTTGACGTCCGGCTGCTGGCTGACGTCGGTCGCCTGAACCTGGCCCTGAGCATCGCCTGTGGTGGATGAGGGCGGGGGGGTCGTCGCACAGGCCGCGAGCAAACCGGTGAGAATCAGAGCCATCAGAGAAAACTGCAAGGCACGCCAGATCTTCATGTCATTTACTCCTTGAATAAAATAGCATTTGAGTTCGAATTATGCCGGCAGTCGGGACCATCTCCCACCACCGAAGGATCGTATTGTAACGGACTCTCCCGTAAAAAACAACGGTCCGGCCCGCAGATATCACGTATTTATGGTTCGAATTCGCCTGTTTCGGACAAATGTTACCAGCGCCCGGACCAGGCCGGGTGGTTGCTGTCACTCTCCGGGGACGTCAGGCGCCGAGCGCCCGTTCCGTCCGTACGCATGACATAAACGCCTTTTTTCCCGCCGGCATCCGAAGAATAAACCAGGAATCTGCCGTCCGGACTCCAGCGCGGATGCTCCTGGTTGCCCGGTCCGAAGGTCAATCTGCGCTCGTCACTGCCATCAACCTTAATGGTATAGATATCAAAACTGCCGCCCTGCTGGCGGGTAAAAGCGATGCGGTCGCCCTTCGGGCTCCAGGCGGGCGTGACGTTGTATTTGCCGCGGGTTGTCAGACGCCGGGTCTCTCCCGTATACACGTTGACGATAAACAGGTGAGGGTTGCCCAGCCGATTGGACACGAAAACGATATGGCCGCTGTCCGGGCTCCAACTCGGATCGATATCGATCGCCCAGTTGTTGGTCAACCGTTTATGAATTGACCCGTTAAAGCCAACCAGGTAAATCTCCGGATTGCCATCCTTGGTCAGGGTTATGGCCAGTTCCCGGCCAATCGGGGCATAACGCCCGGCAACGTTCAAGCCTTGTTGAGAAGAGACTTTCGCTTCCTGGCCCGTGTAGATCTCCGTGCGCTCGAGGTCCGGATTGTTGGCCCGGTATGAAGTAAAAACCAGTTCCTTGCCCCGCGGCGAGAAATCCGGGTTGAGAACGATGGAGCGATGATCGGTCAAACGGATCGGCTGATGACCATCGACGTCCATCAACCAGAGTTCCTTGTTGCCGCTGCTCTTGGAAATATAGGCGATGCGCTGGTTGAACGGGCCGGTTTCGCCGGTCAGTGTCTTGAGAATCTGGTCGGCAAAGGTATGGGCCATGCGCCTTACATCTTTGGTTCGTCCTACGTAGCGCCGCCCGGTCAGCAGCCTGCGGTTGATCACGTCGAACAGGCGCGCCTCAACAATCAGTTGATCGCCCTGCAGGGTATAGGCCCCCTTGATCAGGACCTCTGAGCCGAGCAGGCGCCACTGGGTGAAGTCAACCTGGGTGCTGTACAGACCAATCCGGCCGGCATCACTGAGAAAAGCCGCCGGATCAACAAACCGGAACAGGCCGGTCAGGTCCAGGTCGGCGGCCAGCACCTCGTTGATCTCCCCGGCGATTTCCGCAACTTCGGGACCATCCTTGGCCAGAAAGCTGGTCAGGGCCAGCGGCATGGTCTGCTCGCCGGGTGCCGAGATCTCAATCTCGGTCGCAGCCGTTGCCGCCCATGGCCCCAGCCAGAGGATCAATGTCAACAACCAGAATATCCGCATGCTTATCTCCTGGCCTCAGCCATTTCCTTCAAATTGAAAACAACGGTTAGCTCTGTACTCTGGGGTAATTTATGCTGCAATTGTTTGGATTTAGTTATTGCTCGCTTGATTGAATCATCAAACTGGCTGTCACCCGAGTCCTTCAGGATGCGAAAGCCCACCAGCTTGCCGTCCGTCGCGTAACGCACGCTCACCTTGGCCTCGATGCTTGCCAGGCGCGACTGATCTAGCAAGTAGGGGGACAGGGCCCAGTTCTGCTTAATGACTTCCTGGATATAGGCGAGCATGCTCACCCCGACTTCATCACCGGTTCCGGTCGGCATGCCGACCGGAACATCGGCCGGCACGGCAGCGGCCCGTGTGTCCTGCAAACCGGCCAGTTTCTGCTTGAGTGCATCTATTTCGGCCTGCCGGGACTGGCGCTCTCGCATCGCATCGATTGCGCTCTGCAGCTTCTGCTCGCTCTTCGGGTCCGGCTTCAACTCAGATTTGACGACAGTCGGCGGAGCAGGCTTTGCAACCTTGACGGTCGGTTTTTTCGGCTCGACTACTTTCGGCGGCTGTGGCACGGCTACCGACTTGACCGGTGCGGGCTTCGGCTTGGCTTTCGGCCGAGGGTCAGGACGACCCGCCTGCGGGTCGAGTACCGGCTTATGCACCAGATCGACATAGTAGACCGGGGCTTGATCCCGCCGCTGCGGCCCGAACCAGGTCCCGCTCATAACCAGGACCAACAAGACATGCAACACCAGGGACACCAGGATCAGCCGGCCGATCTTGGGATCAGAATGGAATTGTGCCGACGAACTTTGCAGACGGTGTGTGTGCATGACTTCTGCTGAAGGCTTCAGGGTGTGGGTTCCTGGGCGACCATGCCGAGCTTGGCGACTCCCGCCTTCTTCATTGCCGCCATGACCTGCACCACCCGGCCATAAGGGACCTTGCGATCCGCTTCGAGATATACGGTCTTGTCCTCACGGCTGGCGAGGATCTGCTGCAAAACCGGGATCAGTTTTTCCGTGGACTCCACCGGGTTCTTGCCAACCATCAGGTCTCCCTTGCGCGTCACCGTCACGATCAGGGGCTGCTTGGCAGCCGCCAGGTTGGGTGCGTTTTCCACCTCCGGCAACGCGACATCCACCCCCTTTTCGAGCATCGGAGCCGTCACCATGAAGATGATCAACAGCACCAGCATAACGTCGACAAAAGGCGTGACGTTGATCTGCGCCAGGGCGCTGCGCCGACGGGATTCCCTTTGACCGACTTCCATGCTAATGACTCCGCGACATGCGCTGGACGATGTTGAGGATCTCCTGGCTGAAATTGTCCATATCGCCGATCAGGACATTGACCTTGTTCAAAAAATGGTTGTAGCCGATGACCGCCGGGATGGCCGCAACCAGACCGAGCGCCGTCGCCACCAGTGCTTCCGAAATCCCCGGCGCCACAACCGCCAGCGAAGCGCTGCCGGTCTGGCCGATGCCGTGGAAGGCGTTCATGATCCCCCAGACCGTCCCGAACAGGCCGATAAAGGGCGCAGCGGAGCCGGTGGTCGCCAGGAAAGTGAGGTACTTTTCGAGACGATGGGTTTCCGAGGTCATCGCCCGCCGCAGGACCCGGGCAACCCGGTCCTGTTCGCCGAGATCGGCCAGCATATGTTCTTCTTCCTGGCCTTCGATCGCCCGCCGGCTCTGCATCAGTTCCTGGTACACATCGCGGAACAGGACCGCCAGAGGCGAATGACTGTACTCCTTGAGGCCCTGGCCGATGACGTCGAAACGCTTTTTCGACCAGAAGAAATCGAGAAAAGCCTCCGATTGGCGCATGGCACGCTGCACAATCAGGAACTTGTAGATAATGATGGCCCAGGAGACCACCGAAAAATAAACCAAAATGAGCAGGACCAGTTTGACCACCAGCCCGGCATTCAGTACCAGATCCAAAATTTGTCTCCTTTTGTCGCCTTTTAGCCAGACCGGCACCTGCGGGCCCGTCCCGGATTATCAGTCACCGCCACAGGCAAGTCAACCAGCGCACTTCATCAGCCCGAACCTGGACGCGGATCAGGGCAAAAACATCAATCAGAGGTGAGATACTGCGCCAACTGTCCTTGCACATAACGCGCCGTCCCCGTTTCCGGAGAGCGCTCCACCAGGCGTTGCAACGCGTCGATGTCGTCCAGATCATCCCATTCTGCGAGTTCGCGATAGATCAGCCCGGAGCGAATCGCCCGATCCCGCGTTGCCGCCAACACCCCAGGCGTACTCCAGGGAATATCTTCAAACAGCTCTGGACAAGGCCGGTTCAAACCGATCAGGGCATAGCCGCCGTCCAGACAGGGGACAGTCACCACATCCGCCTGTTCCAGTTCGGCAAGCGCGTCCACGATCAGCGCCTCGGGCAAATCCGGGCTGTCAGAACCGATCAACAGAACCGGGCCACCGCCCGCGCCAAACAGCTGGTCTGCAGCCACCTGCAGCCGCTTGCCCAACCCGCCGGTCACCTGTGGCACCAACAGGACCTCCGGAAAGGCCTGATCAAACCAATGATAATCCCCGGCATAAATCAGCACCAGCCTGGGGGGACTGTCCCACAGCCTCTGGACGGTTTCCGCCAGGGCAACCTGGCAGAGACGGGCAGCCTCGATTTCGGTCAGAGGCGGGCAAAGACGGGTCTTAACCTGGCCGGCAACTGGTTGCTTGGCAAATATGGCCAGAATGGGCCCAGGATTTTTAAATGGTTGTAATGAGGGGCGTTTATCCACGTTATCCACAGACTTATCCACTTTGATTGTATTCGACGAGGGCGTACGCCGAATGGTTATGAATGGACTCAAAGTTCTCACACTGCACCCTGAACCATACAATTTCAGGCTCCTGCCGAAGACGCTCGGTGACTGCCCTGACCACGTCCTCGACGAACATCGGGTTGTCATACGCCTGTTCGGTCAGTGCTTTTTCGTCTTCGCGTTTCAGCAATGCATAGACCGGGGCACTGCCACAGTCCTCGACCCATTCAATCAGGTCTTCAATCCAGACGTGCTGACGGTAACGGATCTCAACCTTAACCTCGCTGCGCTGGTTATGCGCGCCGCGCGAACTGATTTCCTTGGAGCAGGGGCAGAGCGAAGTGACCGGAACAGTCACGCCCAGCACAAAGTCGTAATCGTCGCCGAGGCTCCCCACCATGCGACACTGGTATTCCATCAGGCTGCGCGCCCCGGAAACCGGCGCCTGCTTTTCGATAAAATAGGGAAACTCCATCTCCAAGTGTGCTCGACTGGCCTCAAGGTGATCCTTCATTTCCCGCAGGATCGTATCCATGCGATCAATGCTGATTTCGCCATGGTACTGGTTGAGGATCTCGATGAAGCGGCTCATGTGGGTCCCCTTGAAATGGTGGGGCAGATCCACGTACATGTTGATGCGAGCCACTGTCTGCTGGTGCTCCTTGCTCTTGTCCATGACCACGATCGGGTAGCGGATGTCTTTGACACCGACCTTGTCGATCGCGATGTTGCGCGAATCGGGCGAGCTTTGTAAATCGGGCATGCCGCTGCCGGCTTCGCCAGCAAGACCGGGACGCGGGACGCGGGACGAGGAACGAGGAAAGTCTTTATTCTGAGGTGGTCTGGTCATAATTATTTTCCAACTGATGTCCAGCTTGACACAAGACACCGGTTGCCTTTGCAGGTTAGTTTTTCGCGTCCCGTGTTTCATACGGGATCGGATCCTCAAGCCCGGCCTCGGCAAAGCCCTTGAGACGCAGGCGGCAGGAATCACAACGGCCGCAGGCAATCCCGGCCGGAGAAGGATCGTAGCAGGAGTGGGTGAGCCCGTAGTCAACGCCGAGGTCCTGGCCGACACGAATGATTTCCGCCTTGCTGAGATGGAGCAGCGGGGCATGAACCCGGTAGTGACCGGTCTTCTCGACACCGGCCCTGGTGGCCAGGTTGGCCAGTGTTTCGAAGGCGTGAATATACTCGGGACGACAGTCCGGGTAACCGGAATAGTCCAGGGCATTGACACCGATGTAAATATCGAATGCCCCGAGCACCTCGGCCCAGCTGAGCGCGAAACTCAGGAAAATGGTGTTGCGCGCAGGCACATAGGTGGTCGGAATTTCGTCATCCATGGGCCGGTCTTTCGGCACCTCCTGATCGGAGGTCAATGAACTACCCCCAAACTGGCGCAGATCGATTTGAACCAGTTGGTGAGCGATAGCTCCGATTTGAGGCGCGTAAATCCGTGCCTTTTCGAGTTCGACAGAATGCCTCTGCCCATATGCAAAACTCATGGCATGGGGCTCAAACCCGTCCGCCCTGGCGATCGCCATGCAGGTTGTCGAGTCGAGTCCGCCACTGTAGAGAACGACTGCTTTTTTTGTCATATCCACGTACCTTCTGACCCGAATCCGTCGGCTACTCACGGATTCAGGCCTGAGTGATGGCCGGCACAGCCATCATACATTCTAGCATAGCCTGTCAGGCGGGAAAACCGGCAAAACGGTTGCCCGGGTCCAAATATCTGTGCTATTAGTGACTGTTCACATGAGGCGCGTCCGATGACCCTGTTTGCAAAACGATCAAAAATTTTCCGTTATCTGTTCATAGTCTGCCTGGTGGGCCTGCTGTTGATTATCGTCAGCCCCCTGGCCGCATACCTCTACGTGGCCAAGTCGCTGCCGCGTGTAGACACCCTCGCGGACTACCAGCCGCCGGTCATCACCCGCATCTACAGCGACGACGGCTCAGTGATCGCCGAGCTCTTTGAGGAGCGGCGCATCGTCGTGCCAGTGTCGCGCATGCCGAAACAGCTGATCCAGGCGTTTGTCGCCGCCGAGGATGCCAATTTTTTCAAGCATCAGGGCGTCGACCTGGTTTCGATTGCACGGGCCGCACTCAAGAATATCAAGGCAGGCGGTATTGTTCAGGGTGGCAGCACCATCACCCAACAGGTTGCCAAAAGCCTTCTGTTGACCCCGGAAAAGAAGTTTGAACGCAAGTTCAAGGAAGCCATTCTTGCCTATCGCATGGAGAATAGGCTGTCCAAGGAGGAAATCCTCTACCTCTATCTCAATCAGATTTTCCTTGGTCACGGTGCCTACGGAGTGCAGGCTGCGGCTGAAAACTACTTCGATAAAAATGTCGACGAACTGGATCTGGCTGAATGCAGCCTGCTGGCCGGCCTGCCCCAGGCACCCAGCCGCTATTCGCCATACCGGCATTTCGAACGCGCCCGGGAACGGCAGAAGTACGTACTCAACCGCATGATCGCGGAAGATTTTATCACGGCCGATGAAGCTGAGGCGGCCCTCGCCGTCGAGATGGAAATCCGCCCAAAGATCAACCAGCACATCACGGATGCTGCTTACTTTACAGAACAGGTGCGCCGCTATCTTCAAGAGAACTACGGGCACGACCTCCTCTACAGGGGAGGGCTCCAGGTTCATACCAGCATGAATCTGGCCATGCAGCTGGCGGCCCAGGAGGCGGTTCGCAACAATCTGCGTGATCACGATAAGCGCCAGGGGTACCGGGGACCATCAGAGGTTATTTCCACAGAGGAGGAGACTGCTCTGCTGGAACAGCAGGTCGAACAACTGGCGGAAAATCCGCTCGAATCCGGTGCCCTGATCGATGCAATCGTCACCGGCGGCGACCGCAAAAATATCCAGCTGCGTTGCGCCGACCGCACCGGCCGGATTACCATTGCTGATGCCAAGTGGGCAGCGCCACTTCAGGTTGTCGCCCGCAATAAAGAGGCCTCCGGGAACGCTACAGCTCCGGCGAGCCGGCTGCCGATCGGGGCCAGAGTCCAGGTGCGTATCCTGGAAATCCCTGAACAGGGCCCGTTGAAGCTTGCTCTTGAGCAGGAGCCCCTGGCCCAGGGAGCACTACTGGCCATGGACCCGCACAGTGGCTTGATCAGAGCCATGGTCGGTGGCCATGATTTTCGCACCAGCCAATTCAACCGGGTGATCCAGGCTCGTCGCTTGCCCGGTTCTGCCATCAAACCGATCATCTACGCTGCGGCACTCGATAAGGGCTACACACCGGCAACCGTTATTCTGGATACGCCGCTGATCTACAAGGAACGTCTTGAAGACGGTGAAATCAAGGAGTGGAAACCCAAGAACTACTCCAAGAAGTTTTATGGACCGGTGCCGGTCCGTACCGCCCTTGCCAAGTCACACAATGTCATTACGATCAAAATCCTCGAGGATATTGGCGTTCGCTATGCAGCCAATTATGCCCGCAAACTTGGCATCGCATCGCCGCTTGCCGAGGATCTGACTTTCGGCCTGGGATCTTCGGCGGTCACGCCCATGGAACTGGCTGGAGCCTACGCTGTACTGGCAAACGGCGGAGTCAGAATCACGCCAACCTATATCGCCCGCATCCTCGACCGCAATGGCAGAATTCTCGAATCGATCGACCCGGCGGACTTCCCCGGCGGGCCACAGCCCGGACAACGCCTGGTTCAGCAGCAGCGAACCCGGGTCATCAGCCCGGAAACTTCCTACCTGATCACCAACCTGCTGGAAAGCGTGGTGCGTCACGGCACTGGCTGGCGAGCCAAGGCTCTCAAGCGCCCGACGGCCGGCAAGACAGGCACGACCAATGACCTTAAGGATGCCTGGTTCATCGGTTACATTCCGCAGTTGCTGACTGTGACCTGGGTCGGCTACGACCAGGAGCGCCCGCTTGGGAAAAAAGAGACCGGATCGCGTGCAGCGGCTCCGGGCTGGGTTTCGTTTATGGAACAAGCGGTTGCAGATCTGCCTGTGGAGCACTTCCCAGTTCCGGACGCTATCGAGTTCCGCCCCATCGACCCCAAAACCGGACTACTGGCACCTGAGGACAGCCCGGACGTGATGATCGAAACGTTCGCGCCCGGAACGGCCCCGGTCCGTTACGCACTGGAGGAAAAAACCCCACAAGCCCGTGATTTTTTCAGACTCGACCTGGAAGAAAACTAATCTCGCTGTAACTGTTCCGCCTGCCCGATGAATAGTTACCTCTCGCTGCTACTTCTGCCTTACAACACCAACCTGAGGGCAATGACCGGCGACGGGACATCTTGAACACCAGGCGGTCTGCGCACGACAGCATTGCCGACCGTGAAAAATCAACACATGAGCCGTCCAGGTCCACTTCTCTGCTGGCAGTAACGAGCAGAGCTCTTTCTCGACAGCCTCCGGCTGGCGTGCCTGCGCCCAGCCAAGTCGCCTT
The DNA here is from genome assembly GCA_030630015.1 of Desulfuromonadales bacterium. GTDB lineage: Bacteria > Desulfobacterota > Desulfuromonadia > Desulfuromonadales > BM103 > JAQYVZ01. The sequence goes on from DAOVNV010000001.1 coordinate 12,662, forward strand.
GCTACCCTGCCCACATGTGTGTCTACAACCATTCCCGGCACATTGAATGCGTTGCCCAGTAAGACGTTTGCTGTTTTGCGCCCGACACCGGGCAGCGCCACCAGAGCCTCCATAATTCTCGGCACAATCCCGTCATGCTCCAACACAAGCTGGCTGGCGCAACCGATCAGGTTGCGAGCCTTGTTGCGAAAGAAGCCGGTGGACCGGATCAGTTCTTCCAGCTCTTGCGCATTTGCCGCTGCCATGCTGAGCGGATCCGGAAAACGCTCAAACAGCCGTGGAGTGACCTGGTTGACCCGCAGGTCTGTGCACTGGGCGGAGAGGATCGTTGCAACCAGCAGTTGCCAGGGATTTTGATGGATCAGGGCACAATGAGCTTCAGGGTAGGCTGTTTCGAGTGCTGTCAGCGTTGCCAGCGCCTGCTTGCGTTGAGCTAGAAGTCCGGTCATGGCGGTTGTTTCTCGATTATTTCCCGGTTAATTCACCTGAAAGGCGTTTATTTCTTGCACTTATCAACGATATCCACAGGTTTTTCCACAGAAGGGCTGACGGACGCCCCCGCGCTCTAACCAGGGGCCGCTTCCATCCGCCGGGCGGTCAGGCTCGGCAGGGGCAGGGTGCGCTGCGTATCGCAGACCTGGATGGTCAGGGTCAGCGGCAAATGCTTTGACGCCTGGCGGGCCTGAATGCTGCGGTTGATCGATGCGTCCAGCACCCGGACTCCGCCCCGCAGGTAGGCCCGATCACGATCGAACAGGGGGTAGAAAGACGGATAAGTTGCCCGCCAGAGGGGCCGGTGAACTCTGCTCAGCGCTGCGCCGAGTTCGAAATTGCCCGCACCCCAGAGAAAATCGGCAAAATCGCCGAGCACCAGCACCGGGCTGGCCATGGACGGGTTGCCGAGCAGGTCAGGTCCTAGCAAAGTCTCGATCTGCTGCTTGCGAAATCGCGGAAACGTGTCCAGGCAGACATTCAGAAGATGCAGGCGCCGTCCGGCGAGATCCACATCGGCCCGCAGGCAGGCACCGCCGTAGCCGAGGTCAAATTTCTGGATACCACGCAATGGAATGTGGGAGAGGAAAACCAGGCCACCGCCGGTCACGTCCCGGTACGGTTGCGAACCGAGCTGTTCGGCGAGAAAGGGCAGAATGTCCGTATTGCTGGCAGTGCCAAGATCCTGAACGGCGACAATGTCAGGCGCGGCATCAGCGATCGTGCGCAGGACACGATTTAGATTCGGCTGGCCGTCGGTGCCGCGGCAACGCTGAACGTTGTAGGTCATGATGCGGGTTGTTATCATCCCAGCCTCGTCAGCGACACGTCCACAATGGCGGCAAAAACTTATTTATTTTACACGACTAATCCTGTGGATCACAACATTTTCCACCGGCAGGTCAGCAAACATGCCCTTGCTGTGAGTCCGGACCCTGCCGATGCGCTCGACGACATCCATTCCCGCCACGACTTTGCCGAACACAGCATAGCCATAGCCCTGGCGGGTTTTGTTGCGATGATTTAGAAACGCATTGTCCTTGAGGTTGATGAAAAACTGGCTGGTCGCACTATCCACCACTCCTGTCCGTGCCATGGCAATGGTTCCCAGCTCGTTGCGTAAACCATTGTCTGCCTCGTTCTTAATGGCCGGGCGTGTCTGCTTTTGTCTCAGGTCAGCGTCAAAACCGCCCCCCTGAATCATAAAATTGTCAATAACTCTGTGAAAAACGGTCCCGTCATAATGACCACCATCCACATACTCCAAAAAGTTGGCAACCGACAAGGGTGCGCGCTGGTCATCCAGTTCCAGGGTCATTTTACCATGACTGGTGTCGATGACCACCGTTTCCAGGGCAGCCGCTGGTCCGGCCAGCACCAACAGGCAAAATACCAGCCCGATTGAGGCACGAAGAGCCAGATACTTTTTCATAAGCCACTCCTTCTTCAAGAAGTCTGTTGTTAAGGACGTCAGGTTACCCTTTGCGACGGCCAGTCAGGTTCTCCGGTTTGAGATCGCGCATCATCAGGTCCGTAACGGCCTGGCGCGGTTCCTTGCCGGCGTACAGAATTTCATACATCTGGGTGGTAATCGGCATATCCACACCGAGCCGCTGAGCCAGTTGAAATGCTGAAAGGGTTGTTTTCACGCCTTCAGCCACCATGCGCATTTCAGCAAGGATTTCTTCCAGGCTGCGCCCCCGGCCCAACTCCATGCCAACAGTCCGGTTGCGCGAAAGGTCGCCGGTACAAGTCAGCACGAGATCTCCCATACCAGCCAGGCCAGAGAAAGTTTCCTGGTTCGCCCCTTTGGCCTTGCCCAAACGGGCCATCTCCACCAGGCCACGGGTGATCAGAGCCGCACGGGTGTTGTATCCGAAGCCCAGCCCATCACTGACGCCCGCAGCCAGGGCAATAACATTCTTGAGTGCACCGCACAACTCCACGCCCACGACGTCGGAATTCGTATAAACCCTGAAATAGTCGGTACTGAACAGATCCTGGACCTGGCTGGCCAACGCGCAGTCTTCCGCCGCAACGGCAACCGCCGTTGGCAGTTCTGCCGAAACCTCCTTGGCGAAGGAGGGGCCGGAAAGGTAGGCACAACGCGACGAAATCTCCGCTCCGAAAATATCGGCCAAAACTTCAGACATTGTCAGCAGGCTGTCATTCTCGATCCCCTTCGAAGCGGAAACCAGCAAGCAGTCCGCTTCCACCAAGTCCACAATGCGACTCACAACGGACCGCATTGCCTGGGAAGGGGGCACCAGCACAAGAGCCTGTCGGCCTGCGACAACCTCCTCAAGGTCACTGGTATAATCCAGCCGCTCGGAAAGCTTGAAATCCGGCAGGTAGAGATCATTGACCCGGTGCTCTTTCAGACGAACGGCCAGGTCGGCTTCGTAGACCCAGAGCATGACCTCCAAGCCCTTTTTAGCCAGCAGGTTGGCCAGGGTGGTTCCCCAACTGCCGGCACCGATGACTCCAATCCGCATGACTGTTCCTCTCACGTGATAGACAGGCTGGTTTATAGCGTGTTCCAAAACGTCCGGGGCTTCTGCTGCTCGAGGGTTAAATCGCCTTTTTCTTCTTGGCAATACGGCTGCGGACTTTTTCGATCTTCCGCTTCAGCACTTCAGGATTCGAATAGCCTTGCAGGGCCTTCAGTATCTCCAGGGCCTTCTGCAGCTCCTCCTGCTCCTCGAGAACGGCAGCCAAGCCAAATTGCGCCTCAGATGCATAGGGGCTTTCCGGCCAGCGCTCTGTGACAAGCCTGTAAGCACCGACCGCCTCAGGCAGTTGTCCCTCCAAGGCGTAAGTCACGGCGATGCGGAACTGAACTTCCGGAAGCAGAAGGCTTTGCGGATGATTTTTCAGCAGGCTGCCAAATTCGATACGTGCTTGTTCAAAATTATTAAGCCGAAAATAGCTGTCCGCCACCTCGTATTGCACCCGGTCGGCATCCTCTGTCACTTGGTCGAGGACTTTCTGGTAGGTTGAGATAGCAAGCACATAATCTTCCAGCCGGTACTTGTAAATCGCCGCAGACTGGTGCTGCGCACCACGAACCCAAGCATTCTCCGGGTAATCCCGTTCCAGAAGAAGATAGCACAACAAAGCTTCCTGGTAGTTTGCCAGGTAGTGATTGAGGATCTCTGCTGTCTGAAAGAGCGCTTCCGGAGAACGCACGAAATCAGGATGCTTTTTGTACAGACCTTGAAACTGGTCAAGCGCATCGGCGTAGCGACCTGCGTCCTGAAGAGCCTGGCCCTTCTGAAAACGGTCCTGGAGAATTTCATCCAGGTTGGCGCGATACCAGAAGCCGGCAGCAGCCACGAATGTCGCCAACACCAGTCCGGCAACAATTAAAACCGTTTGCCTACGGGTTTTCCCCTGACGACGGAGTTCCTCTTTCAGGAGCTGCTTCTTGAGCCTCTGTATGTCCTTCATCTTCATCTTTTTCCGCCAGTTTCGCCACAGCGACAATCCGCTCGTCCGATTCAAGAACCATCAGGCGCACACCCTGGGTGTTGCGGCCGATCACCGAGAGAGCCGCGACCTTGGTGCGCAGCACCTTGCCGCGATCCGTGATAAACATGAGGTCCGAATCGTTGTCAACCAGTTTAATATCAACCACCATGCCGTTTCGATCGGAGGTTTTGATGGTGATGATGCCCTTGCCACCACGACTTTGAACCCGGTACTGGTCAAGCGCCGTCCGCTTGCCGTACCCGTTCTCAGTCACCGTCACCAACGTCGCCGCGGTCGCATCTGTGACGACTTCCATACCGATCAGACAGTCATTCGCTTCCAGCATCATGCCGCGCACACCGCGCGCCGTGCGGCCCATCGGCCTGGCGCCGGTTTCCGGGAAACGGATTGACTTGCCGCTTTTGCTGGCCAGTAGGATATCCATATCGCCGTCGGTCAGCCGCGCGGCGATCAGGCTGTCATCGTCGTCAATCGTCAACGCGATGATGCCACCCTGGCGGGGATGGGAGTAGGCCATCAGCTCCGTTTTCTTCACCGTGCCGTTGCGGGTCGCAGTGATAATGTACTTACCATCCACGAACTCCTTGACCGGTAGAATGGTCATGACCTGCTCGTCAGCCTCGAGATTCAACAGGTTGACGATCGCCTTGCCGCGTGCGGCCCGTCCGCCCTGTGGAACTTCATGGACCTTGAGCCAGTAGACCTTACCGCGGTCGGTGAACACCAGGATGTAACTGTGCGTCGAGGCGATGAACAGGTTCTCGACGAAATCCTCCTCCTTGGGCCGCATCCCGGTCTTGCCCTTACCCCCGCGCCGCTGGGCGCGATACAGGGAAACAGCATTGCGCTTGATGTAGCCCGAGTGGGAGACGGTCACCACCATATCCTCTTCGACGATCAGGTCCTCGATCGAAAGGTCGGCCGTCATTTCGATAATCTCGGTCCGTCGCACATCGGCATAGCGCTCCCTGATTTCGGACAGCTCCCCCTTGATGATGGCGAGAATTTCCGTTTCGCTGGCCAGGATTTCCTTGAGCCGCTTGATCAGGGCCAGCATCTGGTTGTATTCCTCGATGATCTTGTCCCGCTCAAGGCCGGTCAGGCGGTGCAGGCGCATATCGAGGATGGCCTGGGCCTGAATCGCGGACAGCGCGAAGCGCACCACGAGCTTTTGCTTGGCCTCCGCTGAATTGGCGCTGCTCTTGATGATCTGGATTACCTCGTCGAGGTTGTCCAGAGCGATCTTGAGTCCCTCGAGGATATGAGCGCGCGCTTCAGCTTTTTTCAACTCAAACAGGCAGCGCCGCGTGACGATTTCCTTGCGATGTTCAATGAAGTGCCCGAGAACCTCGCGCAACGTCAGAACACGGGGCTGACCGCCGACGATCGCCAGCATGATGATGCCGAACGACGACTGCATCGGCGTCATCTTGTACAACTGGTTGATGATGACCTGTGGGATGGTGTCCCTTTTCAGTTCAACAACGATCCGCATACCGTCCCGGTCCGACTCGTCGCGCAGGTCGGAGATACCTTCAATCTTTTTATCCTTGACCAGGTCGGCAATTTTCTCGATCAGGCGCGCCTTGTTGACCTGGAAGGGGATTTCCGTAACCACGACACTTTCACGGCCGGTACGCCGGTTCTGCTCGACCATCGCCCGGGCGCGCATCTGGATGATGCCTCGACCAGTACGGTAAGCTTCGCGGATTCCCTCGCGCCCCAGGATGAACCCGCTGGTCGGAAAATCGGGGCCCGGAATGAGGTCAAGCAACTGCTCGCTGTCAAGCGTCGGATCATCAATCATGGCGACCAGACCATCGATTACCTCGCCCAGGTTGTGCGGCGGGATCTTGGTCGCCATACCAACCGCAATCCCTTCGGAGCCATTAACCAGCAGGTTGGGGAATTTGCAGGGCAGAACCAGCGGTTCTTCGAGGGAGTCATCGTAGTTGGGACCGAATTCGACGGTTTCCTTGTCGATATCGGTAAGCAGTTCATGCGCCAGGCGATCCATCCGGACCTCGGTATAACGCATGGCCGCCGCCGAATCGCCATCAACTGACCCGAAATTGCCCTGCCCGTCGACCAAGGGGTAGCGCAGAGAAAAATCCTGGGCCATCCGGACGATCGTATCGTAAACTGCGGAATCGCCGTGCGGGTGATATTTACCGATGACATCACCGACCACGCGGGCCGATTTTTTGTACGGCTTGTTATAGTCGTTGCTGAGTTCGTTCATGGCGAACAGAACCCGACGATGCACGGGCTTCAAGCCGTCCCGAACATCCGGCAGGGCGCGTCCGACGATGACGCTCATGGCATAATCCATGTAGGATTTGCGCATTTCGTCTTCGATATTAACTGTGATTCGATTTTGTTCTGTAAGCATCTAGGATTTTCCTCCGGAAAATCAGGAACGCGGGACGCGGGACGCGGGACGCGAGAAATTGTTTCTAGGTTTTTTCTCGTTCCTCGTTCCGGGTTTTAAACATCCAGGTTGGAAACGTTCATAGCGTTCTGTTCGATAAATTCGCGGCGCGGCTCCACCTGATCCCCCATCAGCACGGTAAAAATCTGCTCGGCTTCATAGGTGTCTTCAACCTTGACCTGCAGCAGGACCCGCTTGTCGGGATCCATGGTAGTTTCCCAGAGCTGACCGGGATTCATTTCACCGAGCCCCTTGTAGCGCTGGATATACTGGCCTTTTTTGGCTCGGCTGAAAAAGTATTCGAGTAGGGCTTGGCGATCAGTTATTTCGGCCTCCTGCTGCCCATCTTTCGAAATCAGCGCCCGGTCGTCCAGGCAAATATCTTCAACCTGCCGGTAGGCCTGCAACAGCAACTTGTACTCGTACATTGACAGACTTTCGAGCACTTTCTGGTCGATGTAAAAACGCAGGTTGCCGCGCGTGAAAAGGATGCGCGATGGGTTGTTAAAAACCTGAAACTCCGCCTGCGGCTCGACTTGGCGCAGTTTATCCGCGAGGGGCTCGAGATCGACCATGTCAGCAAAGCCGTTCTGCAGCTTGCCCCGGACGAAGATATCCAGCAGTTCGGTACTGATCCCCTTGATGACCATCTTGTCAAAGTGTTCGTTGTACTCGATGATGTTACGCAGGGTCGGGATGATCTGCTTGCCGCGCATCACCTTACCGCTCTTTTCCATCTGCACGCTCATGCCCTCAACCCCCTCGTCCAAGAGGTAGTCGCGCAGAGCCTCTTCATCTTTGAGGTAAAGTTCCTTTTTGCCCCGCTTGGCCTTGTAGAGCGGTGGTTGGGCAATGTAGAGATGACCGCGTTCGACCAGTTCCGGCATCTGGCGGAAAAAGAAGGTGAGCAGCAGCGTCCGGATATGCGAGCCGTCAACATCAGCGTCGGTCATGATGATGATTCGGTGATAGCGCAGTTTAGAGATGTCGAAATCATCCTTACCGATACTGGTTCCCAGCGCCGTGATCAACGTGCGGATCTCGTTGGAGGTCAGCATCTTGTCGAAACGAGCCTTCTCGACGTTGAGGATTTTGCCTTTCAGCGGCAGAATGGCCTGATAGCGCCGTTCGCGACCCTGCTTGGCACTACCGCCGGCCGAATCGCCCTCGACCAGGTAAAGTTCGCAGAGGGCAGGGTCTTTTTCCTGGCAGTCGGCCAGCTTGCCGGGCAGGGCTAGACCCTCGAGCGCGCCTTTGCGGCGGGTCAGGTCGCGCGCCTTGCGCGCCGCCTCCCGCGCCCTGGCGGCGTCAATCCCCTTTTCAAGGATCTTGCGGGCAATCGGTGGGTTTTCCTCGAGAAACTCGGCAAGCTTCTCGTTCATCAGGGTTTCAACATACCCCTTGATTTCCGAATTACCCAGCTTGGTCTTAGTCTGACCTTCAAATTGCGGATCGGGCACTTTAACTGAAATGATCGCCGCCATCCCTTCGCGCAGGTCATCACCCGAAATTGAATGCTTGACATTTTTGAGCAGGTTGTTCGCCGTTGCATAAGTGTTCATGGTGCGCGTCAGCGCCGCCTTGAAGCCCACCAGGTGCGTACCGCCCTCATGGGTATTGATGTTATTGGCGAAAGCAAAGATCTTTTCGTCGTAGGCATCGTTGTACTGAATGGCGACTTCAATGTCGACACCCTCCCTGGTACCGCTAAAGTGGATCGGCTTCGGATGCAGGGAATTTTTTGCCCGGTTCAGGTACTCAACGAAGGAAACGATCCCGCCTTCGTAATGGAAGAGGTGGCTCTTGTCGGTCCGTTCATCGACGATTTCGATCTTGACCCCAGCGTTCAAAAACGCGAGTTCGCGGATCCGCTGTGACAGGGTTTCAAATGAAAATTCCGTGGTATCGAAAATCTCTGGGTCGGGCCAGAACAAGATGCGGGTGCCACGCCGCTTGGTAGTACCATCTTCGACCAGCGGGCCGGTCGGCACGCCGCGTTCGTAGTTTTGACGGTAAATCTTGCCGTCGCGCCGGATTTCAAGTTCAAGGCGACTTGCCAGAGCATTGACCACCGAAACGCCGACGCCGTGCAGACCGCCCGAAACCTTGTAGCTGTCACTGTCGAACTTGCCCCCGGCATGCAGCACCGTCATGACGACTTCTGCGGCGGGCTTCTTCTGCGTCGAGTGCATATCTACGGGAATTCCCCGACCGTTGTCAGTGACAGTTACCGAGTTGTCAATGTGTATGATCACCTTGATATCGTCGCAGTAGCCGGCCAGTGCCTCGTCAATCGAATTATCAACCACTTCGTAGACCAGGTGATGCAGGCCCTGTACGGAGGTGGAACCAATATACATTGCGGGTCTTTTGCGCACAGCGGAAAGACCTTCCAGAACCTTGATGCTGTTCGCATCGTAGGTTTTTTTTAATTGCTGCGTCATACTTTCCTCGTTCACGTCAATTGGCCTTTATCCTGCCCTGTTTGACTTCAAAAAAACGGGCCTCGGCCAGACGTTGCCCCCCCAGTATTTCAGAGCGCGTCGTCGTTATAAAAACCTGGCCCTGCCTGGCCAGCAAAAAATCGAAAAAACCTTGTTGCCGCTCTACATCCAGTTCGCTCGTCAGGTCGTCCAGTAAGAGGACAGGTGGTTCTCCCAGCAAAGCTTCAAGACTTATGACCTGGGCCGCCTTGAATGCAAGCAGAAAACTGCGCTGCTGCCCCTGTGAACCGAAAGTACGCAACGCCCGATTATCAACCAAAAACTCTGGATCATCGCGGTGCGGCCCAGCCAGGGTTTGTCCTAACTGCAGTTCTCTTTCACGTCTTTTGTCCAGCTCTGCCTGAAGTTTGTCTATCATGACTGGCAGAGGGTCTTTTTCTACCGGATAACGGATGTCAGCTTTTTCATGATACCCGCTTATTTTTCGATAAACCTTGATGAACAGGGGCAGAAACTCTTCGATATATTGTAATCTTTCCTGGCGTATTCTGCTTCCGGATCGAGCCAGTGCCTGTGTCCATGGATCCAGCTCCGCCCGTCTGGCTTGCTTTTTTAGAAGTTGATTGCGCTGTCGTAATATCCTGTTGAATTCCTGAACTCGATCCAAATACAGCGGATCCCTTTGTACGATTGCGCGATCCAGCAATGCTCGGCGACCAGCTGGATAACCCTTTATCAGGCCCATCTCTTCTGGTGTGAACAGAATAGGGCGTAGATATCCCAGAAACTCACTTAATCTTTTGACAACCTTCCCGTTAAGTCGGGGAATCCTTCCATTATGTTGCAGGGACAATTCAATCCGATGCGTTACCTGGGCAACCTCTACTATCCCTGTAACTGACGCTGCCTCACTTCCATGCAAGACAATGTCCCCGCCCCTGGCATTACGAAAACTTTTCAAGTGACCGAGCAGGTAGATCGCTTCCAGCAGATTGGTTTTACCTTGAGCATTTTTTCCCCACAGAACATTGAACCCCGGTCCCCAATCCAGATCTGTTTCTTCCAGGTTGCGATATCTGCGCAATACCAGGTTTTTTAAATACATAGAGAAACAAGTCGGAAAAGTTTTAGTGGCGAAAATTTCCCAGCTCTCGGATTTTAAAGCCGCATTGGCATGACAACAGCTAGAAAACCATCATCTTTTTCCGAAAGGAAAAGGCCGGGAGACAAGTTGTCTTTTAAAACCATACGGACCTTTTCATCACTCTGCACTTGGAGAATATCCAGCAGGTAGCGGGCATTGAAGCCTATGGAAAGTTCAGGACCCTGATAATCCATATCCAATTCTTCCCGGGCATCCCCAAGTTCGGGGTTGGAAGATGAAACCTCGAGAAGTCCTTGCTTTAACAACATTTTTACACCTCTCGATTTTTCACTTGAAAGAATAATCATGCGCCGCAATGCATGTAGAAACGGATCCACAGGAATGAATGCTTCCTGTTCATTATTTTTAGGAACCACTCTTTCGTAATCGGGAAACTCTCCGTCAACCAGACGCATAATGATAACTGTCTGATCTTTTTTTACGACTGCAGTATTATCCATAAAACCAAGTGCCAAGTCTGTTTCACCTTCCTCGGCAAGTTTTTTCAGTTCCAGCAAACCTTTGCGCGGCAGAATAACACCCTTGCTCAATTCCTCACTAACAGGCGATTCTATCGGCTTGTTTATCATTGAAAGCCGGTGTCCATCTGTAGCAACCATTCTTAGGGTTCGGTTATCATCGATAGCCTGAACAAAAATTCCATTTAAATTGTATTTGCCTTCATCATGTGAAACAGCAAAAAAGGTTTTTTCAATCATTTCCTTGCAGAGCACACTGGAAATCTGCAGAAAATTTCCTTCCTCCGGTTGCGGAAAATGTGGAAACTCTTCCGCAGCAAGTCCCACCACATTGAACTGAGCCTTGCCACAATTAACTTCAATCCAACAGTTTTCTTTTGCTGTAAAATTAATTTCCCTATCAGGAAGTTCCTTTATAATTTCATACAGTTTTTTAGCTGATACCGTAATTTTGCCTTTTTTTCGGATGTTGGCTGGGTAGCTTGAACGCATACCGACTTCCAGATCCGTTGCAGTCAAATGAAGTTCACCATCGCCACCTTCAAGAAGGACATTGGATAATACCGGTATGGTATTGCGTTTTTCGACAATTCCCTGAATCCGTCCGAGTGCTTTTGAAAACACTTCTTTTCCAATGGTAAAATTCATGGTCGACTCCTATACACAGGTACTATTATGTTTTTATTCTTATAAGAATCAAATTAGTAGTAATAGTAGATGCCTGTGAATTTGTTGGTAACTTAATAATTATCTTTATATTCATCCAGTTAGGGTGTGAATACTCTATAGGGAAAGAGTGTGGAAAATTTATTAAAACTTAATTGACGCTCGGTAATATATACTTTTCCAGAGGTTATTCACCTATTTTTTCACAGTTGTTTATTTTTCTATCCGGCTATAGATTTTTTTAATGATTCTAGTGTGTTGCGAAGTTGAAAATCTTCTTTCATTAATCTTTCAATCTTGTTTATTGCATGGATGATTGTCGAGTGATCTTTCCCACCGAATTTTTCCCCTATTTCAGGATAAGAAGCCGATGTTAACTGACGTGCAAGATACATAGCTATCTGCCTGGGGAGAACAATTGCTTTATGACGTCTGGCAGATTTGATATCTGAAATTTTGACATTGAAATGGAGACAGACTTTTTTAAGGATTTCTTCGACACTTAATTCTTTATTTTTCTCAACCAGAATGTCCTTGAGAACCTCTTGGGCCATGTCCAGGTTAAGAGGTGTCGAAGTCAAACTGGCATAGGCGCCAATCCGGATTAGATAACCTTCAAGTTCCCTGACGTTACTGCAAACGGAATTGGCTAAAAATAGTGCGACATCTTCGGGAAGATCAATATGATTCTGTTCAGCTTTCATTTTTAGAATAGCCTGTTTTGTCTCTATGTCCGGAGGTTGTATGTCGGCAATCAAACCCCATTCAAATCTTGATCTTAACCGATCTTCAAGTCCGGGAATCTCTTTTGGAAATTTATCTGATGTGACGACGATTTGCTTGTGTGACTCATAAAGAGCATTGAAGGTATGAAAAAATTCTTCCTGAGTTCTTTCTTTGCCGGCAATAAACTGGATGTCGTCAATCAAAAGAATGTCCATAGAGCGAAACTTGTTGCGAAACTCGTCCATGCGATTGTATCTGATCGAGTTTATCAGTTCGTTCATGAATTTTTCGGATGTATAATAACACACCCGTGTACCAGGGGCTTTTTTGAGGATGGAATTGCCTATAGCGTTGACAAGGTGAGTCTTGCCCAGACCGACGCCTCCGTAAATAAAAAGGGGATTGTATGTGGTTGCCGGGTTATTGGCAACGGCAACGGCGGCTGCACAGGCAAACTGGTTAGAGGAGCCCGATACGAATTCATCAAAGGTATATTTCTGGTTAATATTGATGTCGTTTTGAGGCTCATTTTTAATAATGTTGCCCTGTACGCTGTTAGGCAATGCACTGGTGTTTTTCAAGGGGTGACTAGGAGGGGGGAGCGTGTCTCTTGCCTGTCCAGAAACATTGATCTGAAGTTTATAAGTGACCGCCGAAAGATCGGTAAGAACTTTCTGGATCAGTTTGGCATAGTTGTCCTTGACCCAATCGAGGATAAACCGGTTGGGGACTTCCAGAACAATCAGGTTCTGTTCCACCTTGATCAGTTTAAGGGGTTTTATCCAAGTATTGAAATGTTGTGGATTAAGATTTGATTCGAGTTGAGTGAGTGTGTCCTGCCAAAGTTTATTCATACTCGAATCCATAGCTGTCGCAGCAAGTGAGACAATCGGCGAAGCATAATTATCCACAAGTTTTTTAACAGGTGTGGATAACTAAAATAATTACCTGTTTTCAAGGAGTTATAAAATATATATGGGATTAGATAACTGCTGTTACAAGTTACCAAAGGCCATGTTCTTTTGCAAGTGAAAACTGAGAAAAGGCAAAGGTCTAAAATCACACAACCTTTTCATTCTTGACATTGTTGAGTAATTGTGTTTAAAACTGCTTCTTTACAAAAAATTACTCGCATTGCTTTTAATAAAAGAAGGAGTTGAACAGAATCATGAAACGGACCTATCAACCAAGCAGGATTCGTCGTAAGCGTACCCACGGTTTTCGCAAAAGGATGCGCACCAATGGCGGCAGCAATATTTTGAAAAGACGTCGTGCCAAGGGCCGTAAGCAACTGGCCGCAACCATTCCCTCCAAGTAGTTTATACGTCTGGACCTTGATCCGGTAAAGAGTGGGCGGCAGGAAGGATGTTTTCCTTTCCACCAGAAAGCCGTTTGCATAACTCCAGCCAATTTTCAGCAGTGTGGCAGGAGGGGTGCAAGTATCATACGGCACACCTGATTCTGATTGCCGCCCCCGGCTTGACGCCCAGGACGCGCTTGGGCATAACCGTAAGCCGGAAAGTCGGCAACGCCGTTTGTCGCAATCGTATCAAAAGGTGGACCCGGGAGTACTTTCGCCGTCACTGTGCGTGTCTGACGCCGCCCATTGATGTCAACGTGGTTGCCAAACGGCATGCCGGTATCCTCTCTCACGATGAACTCGATCAGGAACTTCGAAGCGCCTTTGCCCGCCTGGAGGCCGATGGTCATGTTTGAACGTGTGGTATTGCTGACGATCAGGTTCTATCAGAGATTCATCTCACCTGCGACACCGCCAACCTGCCGTTTTTACCCTACGTGTTCCTCTTATACCAGGGATGCTGTTGTACGTTTCGGCCCCTTTCGGGGCCTCTGGATGGGTATGAAACGCATTGCACGTTGCCATCCCTGGCACCCGGGCGGATACGACCCGGTTGAAGAATTGTCAAACCGGAACGAACTGGAGAACATTTAAAAGATGAACGAAAATAAAAACGTTGTCCTTGCCTTGGTGCTTATGCTGGTTGTTTGGATGGGCTTCTCGGTGCTTTTCCCGCCGCAGGAAACATCTCAGCCGGAGCAGCAGACAACCCCTATTCAGGAAGCAGTTTCAAAAGATCCAGTTGAAAAGGTCTCTCCGGTTGCGGAGGCAGCGCCTGTCAAGCGTGAATCGGCTATGTCTTTGGCGACGGCATCTGACGAGGCCGTTCCGCAAGCTCCGGTGGCTCTGAATGCTCCCGCCAGGGAGATCACCGTCGAGACGGCTAAATACAGGGCCACCCTGTCTTCTTCGGGTGCACGACTGACAGCTTTTGAGCTCAAGGATTACCGGTCGACCGCTGACCCGCAGTCGGCGCTGGTCCAGTTGATCAATTCGGAGTCCCTGCGCTATGCAACTTTGCGCACCGTTGGCACGGAGGGCTTTTCCCTTCCCTCAGATTCACCATATGAAATAGATTTTCAGAATGATTTCATTGAGTTAGAAGAAGGAAAGACTCAGGAGCTCCGTTTTAGAAGCGTCACAGCCTCCGGCCTGGAAGTCGTCAAGACGTTTATTTTCAAGGATGGTCATTACTCTATTGATCTTAGTACATCGATCCGTAATTTGGGTCCGGGTCCTTTGACGGGGGGGCTGGATCTTGCCCTGGTCAAGTACTGGGATGATGATGAGGAGCGTGATGCCTACTCCTTCGCCGGGCCTGCTACCCTGGCGGATGACAAGGTCGACGAGGTCAAGGTCAAGAAACTCAAGGACGAGGCGCCGGTCTACGGCAAGGAAGCCGTCTGGACCTCGATTCAGTCCAAATACTTTATCGATGTCATCGCGCCGCTAGGTGATTCCTTCGAGCAGATCCGCTTGTCGCGCGACAATGACAGGATTCAGAATACCATCAAATCCACACTCCTTACCCTGCAGCCAGGTGCAGCGAAGCAACTCGATTACTTCCTGTTTTTCGGACCCAAGGATATTGAGATTCTCAAGGCAGAGGGCCACAAGCTCGACAAAACAATCGATTTCGGATTTTTTGAAATACTGTCCAAGCCGCTGCTGTATGTCTTGATCTTTTTCTACGGTTTCCTGAAAAATTACGGTCTTGCCATCATCCTGCTGACGATTATCATCAAGATCCTGTTCTGGCCCCTGACGCACAAGAGCTATGCGTCGATGAAGGCGATGCAGAAGCTTCAGCCGGAGATGCAGAAAGTCCGGGAACGTTTCAAGTCCGACAAGGAGCGCCTCAACAAGGAACTGATGGGGCTTTACAAAAAGCACCGTGTCAATCCGATGGGCGGTTGCCTGCCGATGCTGGTCCAGATTCCGGTGTTCTTTGCTCTTTATAAGGTTCTGTTGGGTTCTATTGCTCTGCGTCATGCGCCGTTTGCCATGTGGCTGACTGACCTGTCTGCCAAAGACCCATACTATATTACGCCGGTTCTGATGGGCATCAGTATGTTTGTCCAGCAGAAACTGACGCCGACGACAGCCGATCCGATGCAGGCCAAGATTATGACCTTCCTGCCGGTTGTTTTCACCTTTATGTTCCTGAATTTCCCCTCGGGACTGGTTATTTACTGGCTGGTCAACAACCTGCTGACGATTGTTCAGCAATACTACATTCACCGCAAGGCCTGAGCCGTTTCGCGCGTTTCGTGTTGTCTGCTGATTAGGGCTTTTCCGACCGCACGACGTGCTTTTCAGGCTGTCTCTGGACCTTTGGCAGGCCGGGGATGACCGATGGTCCCTACCGATACAATTATTGCTCCGGCGACTCCACCCGGTGAGGGTGGAGTCGCCATCGTGCGCCTTTCCGGCCCGGATGCAGAAAACTGCCTGGCCGGTTTTTTTGTTGGCAAGCGTTCTCCGTCGCAGATGGTTTCGCACCACCTCTACCATGGCCGTCTTTGCCGGCCGGACGGTGTGCTTATTGACGAAGTCCTCGTTACCATCATGCGTGCTCCCCGTTCATATACCGGTGAAAATGTTGTCGAAATCCACTGTCATGGTGGTTCCAGGGTCATGAGCAGTATTCTTGATCTGTTTATGTCCACCCCGGTTCGACTCGCCCGTCCCGGCGAGTTCACCGAGCGGGCCTTTTTAAATGGCAAGCTCGACCTGGCCCAGGCGGAGGCCGTTGCGGACATCATCCAGGCCAGGTCGGAGCGGGCTTGCCGAGTGGCCCTCGGGCAGTTGGATGGGCGCTTGTCGCAACTGATTTATCGGTTTGCAGACCAACTGAAGGATATTCTGACACTCGTTGAAGCACATGTTGATTTTCCGGACGATGAGGTCGGTGCTCTCGACCAGGGGGCGGTTGCGGAGCAACTGTCTGCTCTTTCCGGCGAAATGTCCAGGCTTGCGGACAGTTTCGACACCGGGCGCGCCCTACGCGAAGGCATCAGCGTGTTAATCCTTGGCCGCCCCAATGTCGGCAAGAGTTCGCTGATGAATGCCCTGCTCGGTCAATCCCGTGCGATTGTCACCGCCATTCCCGGTACGACTCGAGATACGCTGGAAGAGCAGATGGTTCTCGGTGGATTTCCAGTGCGCCTGATCGATGCGGCTGGGGTCCGGTCAACTGACGACCCCGTTGAGCACGAGGGGGTTCGCCGGGCCAGTGAAAAAGCTAGCGCGGCGGATCTGATTCTGCTGGTCATTGATGGTTCGCAAGAACTGACTGACGAAGATCGTATGGCGATGGCCCTTTGCTCTGCACCCAGAACCCTGACTGTGGTCAACAAGGCCGACCTTGCGTCAGCCTTTCCCATGTCGGAGTTCTTGCACTTTGGTCAGCCGATCGCGATTTCAGCCCGCTCTGGTGATGGCCTGAGTGCACTTCAGGCTGCTATCGTTGACAGGCTTGGCGGAAGCTCTGGGGGAGATGTTGGAGAAGATGTTGTGATCATGGAGCGGCGTCATCGGGAGGCGCTTATTCAGGCCCTGGCTGCCATGACGCTTGCTGCCGTGGCCATCGACTCAGGCGCCCCTCTGGAGTGTCTGGCTCTGGAAATTCGTGAAGGCCTGTCCGCGCTTGGGTTGATTACCGGCGAAACGACCCCGGACGAAATCCTTGACCAGATATTCGGCCGGTTTTGTATTGGTAAATAGGCGTATGTTTCACGTGAAACATTACTGTGGTCCGTCAAGTCCGACAGCCTCCTGGGGTGTGGGCTGTGCCGCCACTGGGTGGCGGTTCTGCCGCCGATCTTCTGGTCAAGAACAAAGGTGTTGTGATGACAGATAGTTACGATGTCATAGTGGTGGGCGCAGGCCATGCGGGCTGTGAGGCTGCTCTGGCGGCGGCCCGGATGGGGTGTCGCACCCTGTTGCTGACCATTCATCTCGATGCCATTGCCCAGATGTCGTGCAATCCCGCGATCGGCGGGCTGGCCAAAGGCCACCTGGTCAAGGAGATCGATGCCCTTGGTGGTGAAATGGCACGCAACATCGACGCAACCGGCATCCAGTTTCGTGTACTCAACACCAAGAAGGGCCCTGCCGTGCGTGCGTCCAGGGCTCAAGCGGATCGTCATCTGTACAGCCGCCAGATGAAGCAGGTCATTGAGGCGCAGGATAACCTTGACCTTAAGCAGGGGCAGGTAATGCGTCTGCTGGTGAAAGAGATGAAGATAGCTGGCGTTGAGACCCGTGAGGCCAGTTTTTTTGCGCCGGCGGTTGTGCTGACAACCGGGACCTTCATGCGCGGGTTGATTCATGTCGGACTGGTCAACTATCCGGGCGGAAGAGCCGGAGAGCCGCCCTCTGAAACCCTTTCGGACAATCTGCGGGAGCTCGGTTTTTCGGTCGGCCGCCTGAAAACCGGCACGCCGCCGCGCCTGGACGCTCTCTCGATTGACTTCAGCAAGCTCGAAGCTCAACCCGGCGACCTGAATCCCAAGCCTTTTTCAGCCGATACCGAGAAGATCACCCAACAGCAGGTGCCCTGCTATATTACCTATACAAATCAGAAAACCCACGAGATTATCCGCGCCGGCCTGAACCGCTCGCCACTTTATTCCGGTGTAATTGAGGGGGTCGGCCCGCGCTACTGTCCTTCCATCGAAGACAAGGTCGTGCGTTTTCCGGAGAAGGATCAGCATCAGATCTTCCTTGAGCCCGAAGGTTTGACCAGCGGGGAGGTTTATCCCAACGGTCTGCCGACATCGCTGCCGCTCGATGTTCAAATTGATTTTCTGCATACGATTCCTGGTCTAGAAAATGCGAAGGTCATGCGACCCGGCTACGCCATCGAATATGACTATGTCGACCCGATACAGTTGCGTCCGACCTTGGAGACCAAGCTGGTCAAGGGCTTGTACCATGCCGGCCAGATCAACGGGACCTCCGGCTACGAGGAGGCTGGAGCCCAGGGCCTTATTGCCGGGATCAATGCTGTTTTGCAGTTTCGTGATGAAGACCCTGTCATGATCGGCAGGGACCAAGGCTATGTCGGCGTGTTGATCGATGACCTGGTGACTCTGGGAGCCCCGGAACCCTACCGGATGTTCACCTCCAGGGCCGAATACCGGCTGTTGCTGCGAGAAGACAATGCTGATCAGCGGTTAAGTGAAACCGGTTTTCGGATCGGACTTCTGCCTGAGGGGCGCTGGCTACGTGTATGTGCGAAGAAACAGGCCCTTGAGGCTGGCCGGCAAAGGCTTCGGGAGGTCCGTGTCGGCCCGGGCCAGCGCGAGGTCTTGGAACGCTTGCGGATCGACCGGCTCAACAACGGGGCTTCTCTGGATGACCTGTTGCGTCGTCCAGAAATCGGAATCGAAGACCTGCTTTTTCTGGACGAGGACCTTGCTGCGCTTTCAGCTGATGTTTTGAGCGAACTGGAAACCGCCGTCAAGTATGCTGGTTATATCGATCGGCAGCAGGAGCAGGTTGAGCGGTTCAGGCGCATGGAGGGCCAGCCGATTCCGGATGGGTTCGATTATGATGCCGTGACCGGCTTGTCTGCCGAGGTGAGGGAGAAGCTCAAAAACAGCACCCCGCGTACCCTGGGTCAGGCTGGGCGTATTCCCGGAGTGACGCCTGCCGCAATAGCCATTCTGGCCGTCATGCTGAGGCGTTGATGGCGACCGTTGGTGACAGGCTGGCCGCTCTGCTGGCGATGCAGAAGATAGAGCTTTCAGACGGGCAGGTCGCGCAGTTGGTCTGGCTGGTGCAGGAGTTGCTGCGCTGGAACCGCAGTCGGAACCTGACCGCCATCACACAGCTCGACGAGATACTTGAAAAACACATCATTGATGCGTTGACCTTGCTGCCCTTTGCCAGGTCGTCCAGGCGGATGCTCGATATCGGTTCGGGCGCGGGCTTTCCGGCTTTGCCACTCAAAGTGGCCTGTCCGCAACTCGAGGTTGTTTCGGTCGATGCCGTGGCGAAGAAGATCTCGTTTCAAAAGCATGCGGTGCGTTCGCTCGGCCTGGATGGGTTCACCGCGCTGCATGGCCGTGTGGAGGAACTGGGGGCTTCGTCAGCCTTTGAGGGCGGGTTTGACCTGGTCACCGCGCGTGCCGTGGGGAAACTGACTTTGCTCGCGGAGCTGGCGGCCCCTTGCTTGGCCGCTGGCGGACACTTGGTTGCGATGAAGGGCCCCGAGGGAACCAACGAACTGGAAGAGTACCGAGCTCAACTGAAGGCGCAGGGCTGGGCGACTCGTCATGAGTTGTTGCAGCTGCCGGAATCCGGAGCACAGCGCTGCCTGTTGATTTTGACCCGCGAAAGGGGGTTAAAACGCAACATGTAGTGGTCGTATTGATGTGAGTATCTAGATGTGGTGGGTTGCCCTGGGTGGGCAAAATTCCTTTTCAGAACCGGGTGGTTATGATAGTCTGAGCGACCTTGGCAGCCAGGTCATTGATAGTCCGACCGGTTGCTGGATTCAGCAGAACTCAATTCAAGGAGAAAAAGAAGGCATGGCCCAGATCATTGCCATCGCCAATCAGAAGGGCGGGGTTGGAAAAACCACCACTGCCGTTAACCTCGCGGCTTCGCTGGCAGCAGCCGAGAAGCGGACCCTGCTCGTCGACCTGGACCCGCAAGCCAATGCGACCAGCGGGGTTGGTGTTGATTCGAGCGGGGAGGTGCAGACCGTTTATCATGCCCTGCTTGGTGCCGCCTCGGCGGCTTCGGTTTGCCGAACGACGACGCTTGAACAACTGCACCTGCTACCGGCCAACCCTGACCTGATCGGTGCCGAGGTGGAGTTGATTTCAGCCCTGGCCAGGGAAAATAAGCTCAAGACCGCCCTGAAAGAGGTGGTTGATGATTATGACTATATTCTGATCGATTGTCCGCCCTCACTCGGCTTGCTGACGATCAACGCGTTAACTGCTGCTGATGCGGTTCTGATCCCTCTGCAGTGCGAGTACTACGCCATGGAGGGCTTGAGCCAACTGCTGAACACGGTCCGTCTGATCCAGCAAGAGCTGAATCCACAACTGGCAATCCGGGGGATTCTCCTCACCATGTTTGATTCCCGCAACAATCTTTCCCGCCAGGTCAGTGACGAGATTCGCCAGCATTTTTCTGCACAGGTTTTTCAAACAATTATCCCGCGCAACGTTCGTTTGTCCGAGGCTCCAAGTCACGGACTGCCCGCACTGCTCTACGACATCTCGTCCAGTGGAGCCACGGCCTACCTCGATCTGGCGCGGGAGATCATTCGTACGGATCACTGATATGGCTAAAAGACCTGCCCTTGGTAAAGGGATCGGTGCGCTGCTTTCCTCGGCAACCCAGGAAGGCCGGCACAAATACTTTTTGTGTCCGGTTGAGGAGTTGCGGCCGCATCAGCATCAGCCGCGCAAGACATTCAACGACGACAAGATGGCTGAACTGGTCGCCTCGGTTCGCGAAAAGGGCGTTATCCAGCCGCTGGTAGTGCGTTGGGCTGAAGATCACTACCAGATTATTGCTGGAGAGCGGCGTTGGCGTGCCGCGCAGAAAGCGGGCTTGAAGGATGTCCCGGTTGTCATTCAGGATGTTTCGGAAGACTGGGCATTGGAGATGGCGCTGATCGAGAATATTCAGCGTGAAGATCTTAATCCAATTGAAGAAGCTGACGCCTACCGGAACCTGATGGCAAGTTTCGACCTTTCTCAGGATGAGGTGGCCCGGCGTGTTGGGAAGGATCGTTCGACGGTGGCCAACGCCCTGCGTCTGCTGCGCCTGCCGGATGAGGTTCAGCAGGATGTGATCGAGGGGCGCCTGAGCATGGGACATGCCCGCACCCTTCTGTCTCTCGACGGCAAAGCGAAGCTGCAGGACGCCCGTAACCAGATCGTCAGGAAACAGCTTTCCGTGCGTCAGACGGAAGCTTTGGTCAAAAAGCTTAAAGCCGGACCGCAACCAGGTTCGGAGCGCTTCAAGCAGGTTGACCCGGAGTTGGCCGACCTGACCAGTCGGCTGCAGCGCAAGTTGGGGACAAAGGTAAAAATTCAGCTAAAGGCTCGTGGAGCATGTGATGGAAAGATCGAAATTGCTTTCCATTCAGCCGAGGAGCTGGAGCGTCTTCTGGAGTGGTTCGAACTCCGTTGACGCGCGGTTCTGCCACGGGGAACAGAAACATGTTTGGTAAAAAGGACAAAGAAATGATGCGCAAGGAAACACCGATTGAAAAAAGCGAAATCAAGGCTTTTCTCGGCCCCGGCAGCCAGTTCGATGGCAAGCTGGTTTTTAATGAAATCGTCCGTCTGGATGGTGCTTTCCGCGGTGAGGTGACGTCCCGCGACACACTGATTGTGGGTGAGTCGGCCGACATCCAGGCAGACGTCGAAGTGGGCACTCTGATTCTGAGTGGACGCTTCCGGGGCAATATCAAGGCGTCAGCACGGGTCGAGTTGAGAGCTCCGGCTGATATTGATGGCTCTATCGAAACCCCGGCCCTTTCCATTGAAGACGGTGTCACCCTGAACGGGACGGTGACCATGAAGCGTGCCGGTGACACCGGCAGCAGCTCGGCGCCGGCAGCTGAAAAGAAGTAATACCTGTTCACTGCAACAGGTCTGCAGCTAGTTCATTAATCCGCTTAACGCACCCCCCAAAAGTTCTTGACAGGGTTTATGGGCTATGGTAACAATCCACTGCTTTTGAACCGGGAGTACGGCTTTTATTTAGACGCAGCTAATATTGTATACAGTATACCGTTGTCAGCAGCGGTGTCAGCTCACGAGGTGAGACGGTGATCGAGATTAACTGGACACTGTTTCTGCAGTTTGCCAACTTCATGATTTTGATGGCGGTGCTTAATGCGCTGCTCTTCAAGCCCCTGCGGGCGGTCCTGAAACAACGTCAGGAAACCATCGAAGGTTCCAAGTCCAAGGTTCAGGATCTGGAAGAGCAGGTGCAGGCGCAGGTGGCACGCTACGAGGCACAGCTGCAGGACGCCAAGCAGAAAGGCGCCCAGGAGCGTGCGGCGCTCCGTCAGGCGGCACAGCAGGAAGAGTCCCATATGCTCGGTGAGGCGCGGAACCAGGCGACCGAGCGGCTACAGAGCATCAAGGAAAAGGTTGCGGGAGAGGCTGACGCTGCACGCCAATCCCTTCGCAGCGAGACCGAAGGCATAGCAAAGCAGATTGCCGGCAAGGTCCTGGGGAGGGATATCTGATGATGTTCAACAAGAATTCACGAATGAATCTCCTTGGGAAGGTGACCGGAGTGCTGGCCCTGCTCCTGATTCCGGCGGTCGCAATGGCCTCCGGCGGCGGTGAGCAGCATGCTGACAGCGGCGTGCTCATCAAGGACTTTGCCTACCGGTGCTTCAATTTCGCCCTGCTGGTCGGATTGCTGGTCTACTTTGTCAGGAAACCGATTCGCAACGGTTTGCACAGTCGGCGAGAAGAGATTGAAAAGACTCTGACGGATGCTCAGGCGGCGCAGGAAGCTGCCGAAGCCAAATATCGCGAGTACAGCGAGAAACTGGAGAAAGCGACCGAAGAGATCGAGGCGATCAGCGCCTCAATCCGTCGCGAGGGAGAACTTGAGCGAGACAAGATTCTGGAAAGCGCCAGGGAAATGTCAGCGAAAATCCAGCAGGAGGCCGATGCCAAAGCGGCTAACGCGGTTGCCGGTGCCAAGGCTGAACTGCGCGAAGAGGCTGCCCGGCTTGCCGTGGAGTTGGCCGAAGAACTGCTGAAAAAAGAATTCTCGCCGAAGGATCAGAAGCGACTGGTCGACGAATATATGCTGAAAGTGGGAGAACTCCATTGAGCGTCAGTGCCCTTACACGACGGTATGCGAAAGCCTTGGTTGACCTTGGCCTCGAGCACAAGGCCGTTGACAGCTATGGCGTTGAACTGGCCCGGATTCAAGCGGTCTTTGCCGGGGAAAAGTTGCTGAGGCAGCTTCTCGACAGCCCAACTTTAGCCTTGGAAAAAAAAGAGGCGATGCTGGCCGATCTGGCCTCCGCCCTGAAACTTTCCGAGGAGGTGACCAAGTTTCTTGGTTTGCTGTTGAGCAAGGGTCGCCTCTACTACCTGGCTCAGATTGAGGAAAAGTATCGCAGCCTGGCTGATGAGCTGTCCGGAACGTTGCGTGCCCGCATTGTTACTGCCGAAGCCTTAAGCGACGAGCAGCAGCAGGCGATCGGTGCCAGCCTCGCGAAGCAGACAGGCAAGCAGGTTGCATTGACGGTAAATGTAGATCCGGCGCTGATTGGCGGCGTTCAAACGGAAATAGGTGGGCGCCTGTTCGATGGCAGCGTCAAGACACAGTTAAAACGGATCGAAGAATCCTTAACGAAGGGCTGATGAGGTCTTCACAATGGAAATAAGAGCAGAAGAAATCAGTGCGATAATCAAGAAGCAGATCAAAGGCTTCGGCCGCGAAGTCGAAGTCAGCGAAACCGGTACAATCATCTCGGTTGGTGACGGTATTGCCCGTATCCATGGCTTGGACAAAGTTATGGCCGGCGAGTTGCTCGAGTTCCCCGGCAACACTATGGGCATGGTCCTCAACCTTGAAGAGGACAACGTCGGTGCCGCGATCCTTGGCGAAGCCGAGCATATCAAGGAAGGCGACACGGTCAAGCGGACCGAGCGCATTGCCCAGGTTCCGGTTGGTGATGCACTGATCGGCCGGGTAGTTAATGGTATCGGTGTTCCGATTGACGGCCAGGGTGAAATCGCTTCTGAGGATTTCCGAAAAGTTGAAATTAAAGCTCCCGGCATCGTCGCCCGTAAGTCGGTGCATGAACCGATGCAGACCGGCCTCAAGGCGATCGACTCGATGGTTCCGATCGGTCGCGGCCAGCGTGAACTGATCATCGGTGACCGCCAGACCGGCAAGACGGCCGTTGCAATTGATACGATCATCAACCAGAAGGGGCAGGATGTCATCTGCATCTATGTTGCGATCGGTCAGAAGCGTTCCACGGTTGCTCAGGTGGTTGAAAAGCTCAAGACGCATGGCGCTATGGAATACACCATCGTGGTCGCGGCTTCCGCCTCCGACCCCGCACCGCTGCAGTTCATTTCACCTTACACCGGTGTAACCATGGGCGAATACTTCCGTGATAACGGCAGGCACGCCCTGATCATTTATGATGACCTTTCCAAGCAGGCGGTTGCCTACCGCCAGCTCTCGCTGTTGCTGCGCCGCCCGCCGGGCCGCGAAGCTTATCCAGGCGACGTTTTCTACGTGCACAGCCGTCTGCTCGAGCGTGCTGCAAAACTAAGTGATGCGGAAGGAGCCGGCAGCCTGACTGCGCTGCCGATCATAGAAACCCAGGCCGGCGACGTTTCGGCGTATATCCCGACCAACGTTATCTCAATTACCGACGGCCAGATCTTTTTGGAAACGGACCTGTTCTATTCAGGTGTCCGTCCGGCAATCAACGTCGGCCTCTCAGTTTCCCGTGTCGGTGGTTCGGCCCAGGTCAAGGCGATGAAACAGGTTGCCGGCACCCTGCGTCTTGCCCTGGCCCAGTACCGCGAGATGGCCGCCTTTGCCCAGTTCGGTTCCGACCTGGACGCCGCAACCCAGCGCCAGCTCAATCGTGGTGCCCGTCTGGTTGAGGTACTCAAACAGGGTCAGTACCAGCCGATGCCGGTTGAAAAGCAGGTCATCACCCTTTTTGCCGCCAACAATGGCTATATTGATGATTGCCCGACATCGGACGTACAGCGCTTCGAAAGAGAGCTGCAGACCTTTATGGAAAGCAACTACGCTGAAGTCCTGGCGGAACTGCGCGACAAAAAGGCCATCGATGACGAGCTTGAAGGCAAGATCAAGAACGCCCTGGACGAGTTCAAGGTTCAGTTTACCGCTTAATAACGGAACAGCGATCAGGTAGGGACACATGCCCAGTCTGAAGGATATCAAAAAGCGGATCGGTACAGTTAAAAACACGCGCCAGATTACTGCGGCCATGAAGATGGTTTCTGCGGCCAAGCTGCGCAGGTCCCAGGATGCAGTGATGGCAGCCAGGCCGTATTCCGACAAGATGCAGGAAGTCCTCTCCCGCCTTGCTCAGCGCGACAGCGGTGAAGAGCATCCGTTGCTGGAAGAACGCGGCAAAGGCAAGGCGCTGGTCGTCCTTATTACAGCTGATCGCGGTCTTTGCGGGGGCTTCAATACCAACATTTCCAAAATGGCCGAGAAGTTTATTCGGGAAAACCCGGAAGGTTACGAAGATTTCGAGCTGTTTCTGGTTGGTCGCAAGGGTAACGAGTACTTGAAGCGCCGCGCCGGCATGAAGATCGTCAAGGTGCATGAGTATCTGGTCGGCTCGACCCAGGTGACCTATCCAACCGCGGCTTTGCTGGGCCAGGAAATCATCGAGCTTTATCAGAGTGACGATTACGATGGGGTTTTCCTGATCTACAACGCCTTCCAGAGTGTCATGTCCCAGGAATTGACCGTTCGGCAACTTCTGCCGATCAAGCCCGGTGAAGTGGACGAGGAAGAGCTGGTTGTCGATTACATCTATGAGCCGAGTACAAGCGAGGTTCTTGGGCAGATCCTGCCGAAGAACGTCGAGGTGCAGATATTCCGTGCCCTGCTCGAGGCGGTTGCTTCAGAACACGGAGCACGCATGACAGCCATGGACAGCGCCAGCAAGAATGCATCCGAGATGATCAGCAAGCTGACGCTGCAGTACAACCGGGCACGTCAAGCTGCGATTACCAGGGAACTCATGGAAATAATTTCCGGAGCTGAGTCAATCAAGTAAGTACGTTCAAAGAGGAATTCCCCTGCATGGCAGCAGGGCAGAAGGAGGAACGTTGCATCATGAATAAAGGACGCATTACACAGGTCATCGGCCCGGTTGTCGACGTTGAGTTCGAAGCCGGCAAGCTTCCCGAGATTTACCATGCTCTGAAGGTGACCAACCCGAGTATCGATGACCGGGAGTGGAACCTGGTTCTGGAAGTTGCACAGCACTTGGGTGAAAATACGGTTCGGACAATCGCAATGGATTCGACCGATGGCCTGGTTCGCGGCCAGGACGCTCTTGATAGTGGCAAGCAGATCGTTATGCCGGTCGGTCGCAAGACCCTTGGCCGGATCATGAACGTGATCGGTGAGCCGGTCGATGAGGCCGGCCCGGTCGGTGCTGAAACGGAATGGGAAATTCATCGTCCCGCTCCTCCTTTCGTTGATCAGTCCACCACGGTCGAGGCATTTGAAACCGGCATCAAGGTTGTCGATCTGCTTGCTCCCTACGCTCGAGGCGGCAAGATCGGCCTGTTCGGTGGCGCCGGCGTCGGCAAGACGGTTCTGATCATGGAACTGATCCACAATATCGCCAAGCAGCACGGCGGTTTCTCGGTGTTCGCCGGTGTCGGTGAGCGGACCCGTGAAGGCAACGATCTTTGGGAAGAAATGAGAGAGTCCGGTGTTCTCGAAAAGGCCGCCTTGATTTACGGCCAGATGAACGAGCCTCCGGGCGCGCGTGCCCGTGTCGGTCTGTCCGCTCTGACTGTCGCCGAGTACTTCCGCGACGAGGAAGGCCAGGACGTGCTGCTCTTCATTGACAACATCTTCCGTTTCACCCAGGCGGGTTCCGAGGTTTCGGCGCTGCTCGGCCGGATCCCCTCTGCGGTTGGCTACCAGCCGACTCTGGCAACGGAAATGGGTGAGCTGCAGGAGCGCATTACGACCACCAACAAGGGTTCGATCACCTCGGTCCAGGCGATTTACGTGCCTGCCGATGACCTGACCGACCCCGCCCCTGCGACGGCGTTTGCCCACCTGGACGCCACCACGGTTCTGTCGCGCCAGATCGCCGAGCTCGGCATCTACCCTGCGGTTGATCCGCTTGACTCAACCAGCCGGATTCTTGATCCCCAGGTGGTTGGTGACGAGCACTACGACCTGGCCCGTGAAGTTCAGTTCGTCCTGCAGCGCTACAAGGATCTCCAGGATATCATCGCCATCCTCGGTATGGATGAACTCTCTGAAGACGACAAGCTGGCCGTGGCCCGCGCCCGTAAAATTCAGCGCTTCCTGTCCCAGCCGTTTCACGTGGCGGAAACCTTCACGGGGGCTCCTGGCAAATACGTGGAACTCAAGGACACCATCAAGGGCTTCCGTGAGATCATTGACGGTCTGCACGACGATCTCCCCGAGCAGGCCTTCTACCTGGTCGGCACTATCGAAGAGGCCATAGAGAAAGCCAAGCAGCTGGCTGCCTGATCGGGCCGCCGGATGGTATAGAGGATTAAGGCATGGCAGAAAAGCTCAAACTGGAACTGGTCACGCCCTACAAACAGGTGCTGTCTGAGGAAGTCGATGAAGTGACCGCTCCTGGCAGTATCGGCGAGTTCGGTGTTTTGCCCGGGCATACGACCCTGCTGACCACCTTGAAGATTGGTGAGCTGATTTACAAGCAAGGCAATCAGTCGTATTATGTCGCCCTCAACTGGGGCTATGTAGAGGTCGAAGATGATACTATGACAGTGCTTGTCGAAACGGCAGAACTGGCTGATGAAATCGACCTTGAGCGGGCCAAGGCAGCTTTGGGGCGGGCTGAAGAGGCACTCAAGACCATTGACCCTGGTGACAAGCGGTTTAGAACCATGGAGACGGCTCTGGAACGGGCTTTGATCCGGATGCAGGTGGCCGGACATAAATCCTGATTCGACACAAGAATATATATATAGAAAAAAGGGCGACCCGTTTGGGCCGCCCTTTTTTGTAAGAGTTATTCAGTTTAAAAATCCGAAACCGTAGAGAGACGGTGAATGCTCGGTGATTCAGGTTCAGGAGAAGATTAGAGCAACCCGGCTTTTTTCAGAGCAATCTCTGCCCCTCTACAGGCAACGACCAGAACTGCAATCCAGCTGAAGATTAGAAGAAACGTCACGGTAGGATCCTTTCCTTAATAAAAATCATGGCCTTTGTCGGAACTGATATCGGATGCAGACAGCTTGCCCGTGTCCATGGCGCGCCAGACATATATGATGTAAGCCAGTACAAACGGAATGGCCAGGGCGATATAAGACATGGCTGTCAGAGTAATATGGCTACTCGAAGCATTGTGAATGGTCAGGCTGCTCTGCAGGTCAAACTTGGACGGATAAAATGCGGTGTTGTTGTATCCGGCCGTGAACAGCAGGGAGAGCACAACCAGTACCGTTCCCGGCCCGGCCGCCCAGATGCCGCTGCGTTTGTCGGTGAACCGTGTTGCAGCAACACCGAGAACGACCAGTACCAGCCCGACCAGCAGAAAGCCGATGCCCTGAACCGGCATGGCCAGCAGGTTGTGCAGGTACTTGCCGCTTTCCATGGAGATAATGCCGGTAGCCGGGTCGACGGCAAAGCCGGACATGACCAGCAGCGAAATCAACACGTACAGCAAAAATGGCAGCGAGTAGATCAGGTTGGTGAGGGCCGCCTTGCGCAAATCGGTTTCGAGCTCCTGATGAACCAAGTTGTTGACCAGATACATGGCGCCAAGGGTTCTGGCGTGGAAGACCAGGAAAAGCCCGAATGACAGGTTGAACAGGCTGAATGCCGCCTCGAGTCCGCGCAGCGGATGCTGCCAGAAGACTTGGTTGTAGTCGTTTAACAGGAAGTTTGATCCGGTAAAAAAGGTACCGATCGCCACACCGATGAGCAACAGGCCGACGCTACCGTTGATAAACAGGAATATCTCATGGGTACGCGCCCCGAGGAAATTCCCCGGCTTCTTGCGAAATTCGTAACTGACAGCCTGTAAAATGAAGGTCAACAGGATTGAAATCCACACCCAGTAGGCCCCGCCGAAGCTGCTGGCGTAAAATAGCGGGAAGGCGGCGAACAGGGCGCCGCCGAACAGCACCAGGGTTGTAAAGCCCAGCTCCCATTTCCTGCCCAGAGAGTTGACCATCAGGGACTTGGCTTCTTCATCTTTTGGAATGGTCAACAGCAGCGTCTGGCCGCCCTGGACGAAGGTCATGAAGATAAACAAGGCGCCGACCAGGGAACAGATCAGCCACCAGAGAACTTGAAGTGTATTGAGGTCGAGTTGTCCAATCATGTTATTTGTCCTCCGGCCCGATGGAAATCTGCTTGAACATAATGCCCAGCTCGGCAATCAGTAAAATGGTAAACAGCACCAGAAAAATGAAAAAAGTTGTCTGTACCGTTGCCGTCGTCAGATTGGAACGGGCGACGGTGACGGGCAGAAGGCCCTGTATCGCCCAAGGCTGGCGACCGACCTCAGCCACGACCCAGCCGGCTTCAGAGGCAATATAACCGAGGAACAGGGAGCAGAAGCCAAGCCTCAATAGCCATTTCTTCGGTTCGATACTGTTGCGCATGGTGAAAAACAGCATGGCTGCAAACAAGATTGGAAAGTAGCTCCCGAGCGTGACCATCACCCGGAAACTGTAAAATGAAAGTGCCACCGGTGGGACCGCCTCTTCGGGTGTTTCCAGAAAACCGTAGCCGAGATTATGCTGGTGTTCCCTGAAGGTGACGAGTGCAGCGTTGGCCGCCTGGGTCTTGCCGGCTTTCTGGAATCCCTTGTAGCGAGCGAGTTCCTCGACGGCGATCTTGCCGGAGGCCATTTTGTCAGTGACGCCGACGATATCCTGTGCAGGGTTGCCGTAGACAAGATCGTTGATGCCGGGCACGAAACTGTTCAGGTTGCGGTTGGCAAGGATTGACAGGGCATAGGGCAACTTGACGGCGAAGATGTATGGCTCTTTGTCATCCCCTGGCTGTTTATCGGTATTCAGAAGGCCAACCGCACAGAGGGAACAGCCTTTTTCACCATCATAAAGACCCTCGATCGCAGCGAGCTTCATCGGCTGCTTCTGGGCGACAATGTAAGCCCCTTCGTCGCCGGTGAAGCCCACAACTAAAGACGCCAGCAAACCGAATACCGACGCAACAATAATGCTGCGTTTGGCCGTCATTATGTGGCGCTTCTTGAGTAGGAACCAACAGGAAATGCCCACCACGAACAGGGCTGCTACCTGGAAACTGGAACTGGTCGTATGGGTGAACTTGCTTATAGCCACAGGAGAGAGCAGGATTTCCATGAAATTCTGCATCTCAAAGCGGGCCGAGTCAGGATTGAAGGCCATGCCGACCGGAACCTGCATCCAGCCGTTGGCAACCAGTATCCAGAGTGCGGAGAGGTTGGAGCCGATGGCCACCATCCAGGTTGAAAACAGGTGGAACCGTTTTGAGACACGATCCCAGCCGAAGAACATTACCGCAAAGAAAGTTGCTTCGAGAAAGAAAGCGAACAGCCCTTCAGCGGCCAATGGTGCGCCGAAGATGTCGCCAACTATCCAGGAGTAATTGGACCAGTTGGTGCCGAACTGAAATTCTAGAATGATGCCGGTTGCGACGCCGATCGCGAAATTGACCGCAAACAAGCGCATCCAGAACTTGGTAATCTGCTTCCAGTGCTCGTTGCCGGTGCGGACATAAAGGGTCTCGAAAAAGGCCAGCAAGAAAGACAGTCCAAGTGTGAGTGGAACGAAGATCCAGTGGTACATTGCCGTCAGAGCAAACTGGGCTCTGGCCCAGTTGACCTGGGTTAAGTCAATGGATTCAATCAATGCGGCCTCCTGATTCAGTTGTTGGGTGACGCCTGGTCAGTCAGGTTGCTGATGACATGCTCCGAGCGCTCCGCATCCGTAGAAAAATGAGTTTGCAGGTAGTCTTGAAAGAAAACCTGGCTCAATACATAGAGAATAACCAGCTTGATAAGAATAATGGTCCAGAGTGTTCGGCCTACCACCATGGAGCGAAACCCGTCACGATAGAACAGGACCGTGTTTTTGAGGAGAGGCATCATGCTTTTTCCTTTATTGAACGACGCCAATTATAACCAATTTAGTATTCAAGGCAAGTAAAATATGATGTGGCATTCGTTAATGATAAATCCAGAGGAGAGAAAAGTAAGGAACGGTCCGCAGGAAATGAGGTACTGAACTTCCCAGCGGAGGAGACGGGTTCTGACGACTGCACAGGAGGCAAGATCGTAATAATGGCAGAGGGGTTGATCTTCGATTTAAGAGAAACAAATCAGGCTGGTCTGCCGAAGAGACCGAACCAAGTCCTCAGGGCGATGGGCTTCCAGGGTTACAGAGGGCAAGGTGGGCAGGGAAGAGATCGTTGAGAAAAGCAGTTTGAAATCGATTTCGCCGTCACCGACCGGCAGATGTTCATCCGCGCTGCCGCAGTTGTCATGTAGATGGAGATGAAAAAGGCGTGGCAGGATCGATGTCAGCCAATCCCCCATCGGCACCTGCCCGAACAGGTGCCAGTGTCCAATGTCGAAACAGTGGCCGAAACGGGGAGAATGGATCGAATCAACCAGGCTGGTCAGGGTGCCTGGAGAGGTCTCGTAGATGTTCTCGATTGCCAGGCGGCAGCCTGAATTGGCGGTATGCTCCAGCAACTCGAGGAAGAAAGCACGGGCATGTTCGAGCCACAAATCCTCCATGCCGGGATAGCGCCAGTGGTCGAAACCAGGGTGAACGACCATGAGATGGGCGTTAAGTTGATCGGCGATCTGCAAGGTCTGCAGGAGGCGCTGCCTGGTGATCTGGCGAACCAATGGGTCGAGAGCGCCGGGGTTGAGGTCCAGAAAAGGCGCATGAATGGTCGGGTGCATGCCGGCCTGGGCAAACTGTTGCGCCAGTTGTTCAACCCTGGCCAGGTCGATGTCGTCGAGATCCGTACCCTTGAACGCTATCTCCGGGGTCAGACCCAGATCGAGTACGAGAGTCAGAAAATCGTCAAGACGTGACCAGGGAAGATGTGCTCCGAGTGGTTCAGACAACATCGGTTTCGCCACTGGCAATTTGCTCAAGCCGCGTGATCAAAGGGGCTTCACCCAGTGTAATCAGAATGCTGCGCGCCTCGATAATTGTATGGGGGGGCGGATTGAAAACCATATGGTCATCGGTGCGTTTGATGCCCACGATGATAATGCCCATGTTCTGCCTGATGCCGGACGTAACCAGGGTTTTGCCAACCAGGGACGAGCGCTCGCTGACCAGGATTTCTTCAAGCTGCAACTCCAGGTTTTCACTGGCCGTGGCAAGCTCGATGAAATCGACAACCGATGGACGTAATATCGCCTGGGCCATTCGGCTGGCCCCGATCGTGTAAGGTGAAATAACTTTCGATGCACCAGCCCGCATGAGCTTCTTCTCAGAGCCCTCTTCTCCAGCCCGAGCCAGAATGAACAGGCCGGGGTTCAGGCCGCGGGCAGTCAGCGTGATATAGACGTTGTCGGTGTCGGAAGTCACTACAGTAATTAGACCTTGCGCGTTTTCGATGCCGGCGGCTTGAAGAGTCTCGTCACAGGTTGCATCCCCCTCGACAGAAAGATAGCCATCACGGTTGAGGCGCTCGCAGAGGTGCGGATTCTTTTCAACAACCACAAAGGGCAGCGGCCGAGCCTGGAATTCTCGGCAGATCAGGGTGCCAATGCGTCCAAAACCACAGATAATGTAGTGTCCATGCAGTTTGCTGATACGGCTTTCCAATTTCTTCCTCCCGAGTAAACGGCGCAGTTGCCCTTCGACCATCAGCTGAATCAGGCTGCCGACAGCATAGGCGATGATGCCGCAGCCGGAAATGATCAAGAAAAGGGTAAACGCCTTGCCGAACGGCGTCAGCATGTGAACTTCTTTGTAGCCGACAGTCGACAGGGTGATGACTGTCATGTACAGGGAGTCGAACAGGGGCCAGTCCTCGATTAGCGTGTAGCCGAACGAGCCGATCGCAATCACTGTAATCAGAATAATCAGTGAGAATCTTAAGTGTCGAACCGGGTCCATAAACCGTCCCTGTTAAAAAGTAACATGATGATAGTCATGGAAATCATAAAAGGCAAGCAGTTAAGCATGGTTGGCGGGGAATGGCAATAATTTCGCTTGACAATAGTTGTATACTGTATACAATTTGCTAGGAACTACTAAACGGAGTTTTACTGTGCGAAAAAAACCTATAGAACGTCACCAGACCCTCCGCGAGAAAATTCTGGAAACAATTCGGGACGCAATCCTCAAGGGCAGCCTCAAACCGGGTGAGCGGGTGTCTGAGCCTGACCTTGCAGAGCGCTTCGGTATCAGTCGTACGCCGATTCGCGAGGCGTTCCGGCAGCTGGAATCCGAGGGCTACCTCCAGGTGATCCCGCGTAAGGGGGCGGTGGTTGCGTCCCTCACCGAGCGGGATGTCGAGGAGTTTTACGCCATCAAGATCATCCTTGAGGGCTTCGCGGCCCGGATGGCGGCCGAACAGCTGTCCGATAAAGAGATCGAACGTCTCGAAACAATCAACCAGCGACTGCAGAAGCTTGCCGACGAGGGGGACGTCAAAAACTTCTTCAAGGTTCATGATGAGTTCCACGAGGTGTTCATCAAGGCTTCCGGCAACGAAAAACTGCTGGAA
>DAOVNV010000135.1 GCA_030630015.1 Desulfuromonadales bacterium
CGGAGGGGTTCATAGTACCGTTTGAGATGCTGGGACAACATAACCCGCATCGAGGGAAGGAACCCTACTTTGTTCATGCAACCAAAGAGTGGAAGGTGAGGGGATTGCAGATATGCTAACAACCCCTGAAAAGATCAGGACTTGGGCATGTTGTAGGAAGTGAGAAGCGGCCGATTTGAGGCCATGTAGTCGGCGGGAGGGGTGATTTCAGGCGCCGTCAGCGCCACCCCGTCAAAAGCAAATTCCTATCACTTACTCACTTGGAGCCAGGTGATGTATCGCCCCATCGAAGAAAAAAAGGGATGAACTGGTACGTCTCTGTACAGTTCATGGTGTGCGCAGCCTGTCGCTGTTCGATTCCGCGACCACAGATCAATTCGATCCTAAGAACAGCGACCTCGATTTTCTGGTGGAGTTCAAGCCGGTGTCTCCATCTGAACACGCCGAGCATTACTTCGGCTTGATGGAAGATCTACAGATCCTCTTCGGGATGCAAGTCGATTTGGTCGAGTCGGCCCCGATCCGCAATCCCTACTTCCGCGCGGCTGTCGAGAAGAGCAGGGTGCCCCTCTACGATGCCGCGTGATCTCCGCAAGGAAGCCGCCAAATTACTTGTTGACGGGGACTGAACCAGAATTCCTTGGGCGGCTATTCCCCCAGGTTATTCCTACGCCCCTGCGTTAAATTGTCTTTCCGTCACTCGTTACTCGCTACTTAACTCTTCAAGTTCACCCCACCGCTCATAAACTTGCTCCAGCTCTGTTTCCAGTTCTTCCAACCGTGTCTTGGCGGCGGCTATCTGGTCACCGGCCTCCCGGTAGAACGCCGGGTCGGCCATGCGCTGGTGCAGGTCGCTTTGCTCCGTTTCGAGATCTTCGATGCGCTGCGGCAAGGTTTCGAACTCCTGCCGTTCCTTGAAGCTCATTTTCCGGGGCCGTTGTCGGGCAGGTTTTGCTTTGGGGGGCGTGGCTGCTTTGGCTGCGGAACGTGTTTCGGATGTTTTCTGGCGCAGCCAGTCATTGTAGCCGCCGATGTATTCCGCAATCCGCCCAGCGCCTTCGAAGGCGATGGTACTGGTTACTACCCGGTTGAGAAAGTCACGATCGTGACTGACCAGGAAGATGGTCCCCTTGAACTCGGCAAGCCGCTCTTCAAGCAGGTCGAGGGTTTCCAGGTCGAGATCGTTGGTCGGTTCGTCCAGCACCAGGACGTTGGCCGGACGGGTGAAGAGGCGCGCCAGCAAGAGCCGATTGCGCTCTCCGCCGGATAGGATGCGTACCGGACTGCGTGCCCGGTCCGGGGTAAACAGGAAGTCTTGAAGATAGCCTATGACGTGGCGGGATTGGCCGCCGATGACGACCGTATCCTGGTCACCGGCCAGATTCTGCTGGACCGTTTTGTCCGGATCAAGCTGTTCGCGCAATTGATCGAAATAGAGAATCTGAAGATTAGTGCCGAGTTTGACGCTGCCCTGTTGTGGAGCCAGTTCGCCGAGCAGCAGTTTGAGCAGGGTGGTTTTCCCCACACCGTTGGGGCCGATGATGCCGATCCGGTCGCCGCGCAATACGGTGGTTGAAAAAGCGTCAATGAGCCTGTGTTCGTCGTAGCCAAAGCTGACGTCTTCCATCTCGGCAACCAGTTTTCCGCTGCGTTCCGCATCCTGCAGCTTAAGCCTGGCTGTCCCGAGGCGCTCCCTGCGCATCCTACGCTCCTCGCGCATTTTCTTGAGAGCTCTGACCCGCCCTTCGTTACGGGTGCGTCTGGCTTTGATCCCTTTCCTGATCCAGATTTCTTCCTCGGCCAGTTTTTTGTCGAAGCGTCGCCACTCCTGGGCTTCATTGTGCAGCAGTTCCTCTTTGCGGCGCAGAAAGGTGTCGTAGCCGCAGGCAAAGTCAAACAAGCGACCGCGATCCAATTCGACGATGCGGTTGGCCAGGGTGCGCAGGAAAGTGCGGTCATGGGTGACGAAAACCAGGGGCAGGTTTTCGCGCAACAGGAACTGTTCGAGCCAGTTGATTGATTCGATGTCAAGGTGGTTGGTAGGCTCATCGAGAAGCAATATATCCGGTTCCGAGGCCAGGGCCCGGGCCAGCAGAACCCGTCTTGCCAAGCCCCCTGACAGGGTTGAAACCTCTGTATCTGCTTGCAGGCCGAGACGCGACAGGACCTGCTCGATGCTCTGTTGCAAAGGCCAGCCATTACTATCGTCAAGGCTGTTTTGGAGCTTCAAGATTTCAGGCAGCAACTCGGTCTGACCTTGTTCCAGCTGCAGGCTGAGTCTTCTGTAAAGTCCCAGCTGTTCTCCATTACGGCCGAGCCCTGCGGAAACAACCTCAAAGATGCTGCCAGTCAATTTCGCTGGCACCTCCTGCGCGAGTCTGGCGAC
Organism: Desulfuromonadales bacterium; assembly: GCA_030630015.1. Taxonomy (GTDB): domain Bacteria; phylum Desulfobacterota; class Desulfuromonadia; order Desulfuromonadales; family BM103; genus JAQYVZ01. The sequence goes on from DAOVNV010000135.1 coordinate 2,387, forward strand.
GCGCAGGCCCTGCTGTCGGTCGATGATGCCGCTGTCCGGTTGCAGTTCGCCAGCGATCAGGCGCAGCAGGGTCGATTTGCCGGCACCGTTGCGGCCGAGCAGGCAGATGCGCTCCCCTTTGCTGATCTGTAGGCTGGCATCTGACAGAAGGGGTGCCCCGCCGAAAGCAAGATCGATATTGCGTAAACTTAATAAAGCCATTCTGTGGTCGTTTTCTGGACGTGTTTTCTCGCGAGTCAGGGAGCCTGCCAGTTTTATTAAAGTTCGACATTTTGCCGGGGGGAATTATGTCAGATGACGGACCCGGGGGGAAGAGACATCTGGTACCGGATTGCAGGAGTGCAGATCTGCCCGAAATTCATGCGAGTTCTTTGCGGAGCGTCCTCCCGAGATCCCTGGCGGGTTGGTCGCCTGGATTGATCTCAAGCACTTTTTCGCAATCGTTCAGGGCCTTACAGTAAAGCCCCATCTCACTGTAGGTCTGTGCCCGGCTATAATAGGTTTCAGGGTGAAGCGGGTCTATGTTGATAGCGGTATCAAAGTCGCCCAGGGCTTTTTCGTATTTTTTAACGATTCGGTAGCACAGGCCGCGATTGGCATAGCCCCGACTGTTTTCCGGGTTATAGCTGATCGCTTTCGAGAAGTCACTGGTTGCTTTTACAAGTTCTCCCATGGCGAAATAGGCCATGCCCCGATGATTATAGACCAGCGACCTGATGTCTCTCTTAAGGCGCATGCCGAGCAGCTTCCCGTAGAGGTTGATAGCCGTTTCCAGGTCGTGGCCGCTGTGTGCGTCCAGAGCAAGCAGCATGGTTTTTTCGAGCTGGCTGGCTGACGACAGTGAACTCTTCCGGTTCTTTTCTGATCTTTCGGATTTGTCTCCAAACTGATGGGAGATGGCCATGATATCGAGGATGTCCAGGGATTCGGCCAGTTTCTCCTGTCGCTTTCTGCCGCGCAGCCTGATTGCCTTCTGGTAATCGCGGATTTCCTGGAAGATCAGATCAGAGAGGCTCAGGGTGGCGTTCAAGGATGCAAGCTTACGTCTGATCGATTCATTCGGGATTGAAATGTCTGATTTGTAGACAAGTTCGTGCTCCACCTCCGCCCAGGCATCCTGCAGGATGGTGCGCAACTGGACCTCGCAGACTTTCCTGGTGCCGGGCAGAACCCGCTTGAGTGCATCCTTGTCCAGTTTGACGAGCATGTGCATGGAATCATATCCGAATTCACGGAAAGAGTGCTGAGTTGCCTTCCAGTCAGTTTCCGTGACTTCGAAGTTGTCGGTAATCAATTCCTTGATCGTGTCGATATCTTCCAGAAAGGGGCAGACGATGCGCAGTCCGAGCATGTCTGAGATCGGTGTTGATTTCCCGCTTTTGCCCTGGGTGTCAGGCCGTTTCAGTTTTTCATAGTAGGCTTCAAAGCGTTTGACGCGGTACTTGATCGAGGGAGTGAACCCCCGGCTTTCGAGGAGCCTGCGGACTTTTCTGTAGAGTGACTGTAGCGCTTCGTCGTAGAGGGGGCGGCGCGCATCATAGAGAGCTTTGGCTCGATCGCGCTCAAGGAGAGCCGTGCCCGAAGATGGATTCTTCTTTTTCATCAAAAGCCCTGTAAACCAGCTGTGTGATTTTGACTTGTTCCAGTCTACGGATATCCGGGACTGCTGGCAAGTTCTCGTTTTGATGAATGGCGGCTTCAAACAAAAAGGCCCCGTGGAATACCACGGGGCCTTTTTGTTTGTAATGTCTACCTGGAGAAAATTAGATTTTCACCACGTTGGAAGACTGGGGGCCTTTTTGACCCTCGGTGACGTCGAAGCTGACGCGATCGCCTTCGGCCAGGGACTTAAAGCCGTCGCCGCCGATAGCCGAGAAATGAACAAAGACATCGGGGCCGTTGTCCTGCTCGATGAAACCGAAACCCTTCGCATCATTAAACCACTTCACTGTACCTTCAGCCATTTTCTACTCCTTTGTTTCCGTCTGGAAATCTTTTGTTGTGCAATTCTCAATTGCTGCCAATATAAAAAACACACAGCCGTAAAGGTTGTGTGTTCTGGTCTAAACTGACACTCTGTCAATACGCCGAGCAACTAACAATCTACACAAACTTACTGTTGGCGCTTAGATAACATGCTTCGTAAGTTGAAAGCAAGCCTTTTTTCGGTGAATCTGTAAAATTGTGTTTGCCGATGTCCCGTTATCTGATGTTTTTTTCCTGGAAAAGTCTAAAATTTCTTGCATTTTCAATAGTCTTTGGTACAAATATGTTCTAGAGGTAGTTTCGTTAGTGTATTGGGTAGACGATGGACGGGTATGTCCTATCCTTCATTCAAAGGCCCGGGCCACACAGACAAGCGGGTTTCTGTGGTTCTTCCTTTGGGGGGACTGTGTATCCGGTACGACACAGAAGGTTCAACTTGGTTGAACAGAAGGAGCAGTAAAATGGCAGAAGGTACAGTGAAGTGGTTTAATGATGCGAAGGGTTTTGGTTTCATCGAGCAGGACAACGGCCCCGATGTCTTTGTGCACTTTTCCTCGATTACTGGTGAGGGATTCAAGTCCCTGGCCGAAGGCGATCGCGTCAGCTTCGACGTCACCGATGGGCCTAAGGGTCCTCAGGCCGCCAATGTGCAAAAGGTTTAAGGCTTTTGAGCCATAGGATGACAGCACAGGATAGCCCCGAAGGAAACTTTGGGGCTATTTTTTTGGGCTATAAGCCGGTCGGACTTTTCGTTTCGGCCTGAAAAGGCTGACAGCCTCCTAACTTGTAGTGATGCAGTGACACCCCTCTTTGCGGATCGGCTTCGGGAAAGTCCGGCCCCGGTTCATATCTGCCGATCAGTTCCATCGCAGGACATGCCTCGTTAAACTGCCGATCGAGAAAATCTGGAGCCAGGTGTGGGGTGTTGAGGCAGGCCAGAATTTCTCCTCCGTCTGACAGCAGTTCGGGAAGTCGGCGTATCAACTTCGGCCAATGACGCTCCGCAGTAAAACTTTTCCCCTGGCTTGCCGGCGGGTCGCAGATAACCAAGTCGAAAGGACCCAGGCGGCGCAGTCTGCCAAAGCTGCGGAACAGTTCAAGGGCCAAAAAACTCGCCCGGCGCAGGTCGATGTCATTGATATGGTGATTCAGCTTTCCCAGTTCAAGTGCTCCCCGGTTCATATCCAGATTGACCACCTGTGCCGCACCGCCGGTGAGGGCAGCCACCGAAAAACTGCAGCTGTAAGCAAACAAGTTGAGAACCTTTTTGCCTGCCGCCCGTTCCCGTACCAGTTTACGACCTATGGCCATGTCCGGGAAGAAACCGGTATTCTGTGCCTCGCCCAGGCGAAGACGGTAGCGCAGTCCGGCCTCGTTTGCCTCGACCTTGTCCGGTAATATCCCGAAAAGCAGACTGCTCGAGGTCTGATCAAGATAGCGTTTCTGAAGCAGGATGGCTGCCGGGGTCTCCGGCAGCTCACGTGAAAGAAGAGCTGTGAGTCTGTCTAGCCATGCCTGCGGTCGTTCCTCGTAAAGGATGATCATGACGACTGGTGGGAAATAGTCGATGACCAGGTCGGTGTAATTCGGGAAGCAGTGCCCTCTGCCGTGGAACAGGCGTCTGGACTCGCCCTGTTTAGGCAGGTGCTTTTTTATTTCTTCACAAATTGGCTGCATGGCGGCGATTCTGACAGAAATATGAAGGCTTGGCTAGGAGACTGTAGGACTATATTGGCCGAAGCGAAAATCCGGCGCATGGATAGTCCGACAGTCTCCTAGAAAAAGGCAGACAAAAACTATATGTAAAAACTGCGTGAGCCATGACAAAAAATGGCAGTTTGCTGTTTCATTCGTCATCTTGAAAAAAATATGTTCGGAAAGTTAAGTGGTTAGAAACAGCCGTCAGGATGGCACAGAACCTGAATATCATCCTTGTTGACTTCAATCCGAGTTCACTGATTGTGCCAGGATCCGGAGTTAAATAGTGCCCATTCGGAAACTCTGGATGGGCGCGAAGCAAGTTTCCATCCGGAAACTAAATAACGGAAGATGCATTCAGGAGCCCACTGATGATGAAGCTGTCCTGTCCTTCCTGCGGATTCAGTAAAGATATCCCCTCAGATCGAATCCCCCCCGGCACCAAGCGGGTGGCATGTCCCAATTGTCATGAAAAATTCTCCCTGGAAGGTGCTATGCCAGCGCCGCGTCCAGTAGCAGTTCCAGCCCCGTTGTCTCCCCCACAGGAAAAGCCTGCCGCCGATCAAATCACAATGGTCTGTCCGCACTGCAATGCACGGCGTAATATGCCGCGCGAAAAAATTCCACAACGTGCTGTCAGGGTGAACTGCCCGCAGTGCCGAAAGGCGTTTACTTTTCACGGTGACCGGATGCAGGGGAAGGATGTCCTGGTCAGGCCGGAGCAGCACCCGGTGCTGGCGATAACTCCTGCGACCGAGGCTGAGCCGGAGTCA
>DAOVNV010000164.1 GCA_030630015.1 Desulfuromonadales bacterium
AAAACAGTCAGGGGGAGAACTAGTTTTTTCATGTGGCATCCTCCAGAAGCGATCAGTGTGTGTTACTCAATTGTACCGTTTGCTTCCAACAATGCCATGTTTACTAAGGTAGATTCTTCATTTAAACAATGTGTATTATAGTTAATATTAATAATGCCTAGATAGTAAAAATTAAATGTTCAAATGCATAATAAATGGAAATAAAATATAGCTAAATATAATTACATATTTAAATGCATAATTAATAAATATAGAATGTAGTTAAATATAATTAAACGTATTTATGCTTAATTATGGCGAAGGGCTCAGCCCTTGAGAACAGGTTCATCCTGCTCTTCCAGAAGGTCTCCAATCAGGAGACTCGTGATAATTGTCCTTGATGCAAGACGGTCTGTGTCACTAACATCAAGAAAACGGATTGCCATTCCTGGCGGCATGGTAAAGCGATCTTCAGTCACTTGTTTGGTGTAGATTACCTCCCCGTCAAGTGTAAGAGTCTGCTGCTTTGCGCCGGGAATTTCTATCTTGAGCAGGCACCCCTGGGGAAAGGGGGTCCTCCTGCGGATAAAGATGCCTCCCTCTGAAAGGGTAATCCCCTGGCATTTTATCACCTGGTCATTGTGAGACATAACGACCTGTTTGTGAAAATCGGCCCGCAAATGCTTTCTTCTAAAACCGGGCTGATTGCCAATTTGTGACAGGGCCGCATACAAATGCTCAATCTCGATCGGTTTGGCCAGAAAAGCACTGCATCCTGCGGCACGATACTCGTGCTCCTTTGATGCTTCATCGGCGATCAACACCGGAATTTCCTTGAGATCATCGTCTTCCTGGCAAAGTCGCATGATTTCAATTGGGCTTGATCCCGGGATATCAGGGCCAAGAGCTATGAGGCCGGGCTGGATAGCCCTGGCCATTTTCAATAGGCTCTTGCCGTCTCCTACAGGGAGGACTTCATAATCCATTCGATTGAGAAGGATCGACAGGTACATCAAAAACGACTCGCTGCGATCGGCAAGCAGAACTGTAGGACGCTCGATCATGGACGTATCTCCGCAAGAGCAGTGTCGGACGAATAAATGGCAACAATCACTGACAGTATAGAAGGATGAGTGTGAGAGAGCAAGGAGGGATGCAGGGTTGCTGCATGAAGGTTGTTCATCGATCGGAGAAGCGTGCCAAGACAAAACCGATTGACAAAGATCTTCATGCTTCCTATATTGAAGCGTTTAAATTATGTATTCAACCTGTCTTTTTTTCGTGGTTTTTAAGGAGTAACCGGTATGTCTGAAACATTTAAAGTCGCAGTGCTTCCAGGTGATGGGATTGGTCCGGAAGTTATGTCTGAAGCACTCAAGGTCCTGGATCAGGTTTCCGAAAAGTTTTCTGTAACCTTTGAAACCCAGCATGCCAATGTCGGCGGCATAGCTATCGATGAAGATGGTGTTGCTTTGCCTGAAAAAACGGTCGAGGCCTGCAAGGCTGCTGATGCTGTTCTGTTTGGCTCGGTCGGAGGGCCGAAGTGGGAGGATCTGCCGCCTGATGAGCAACCCGAGCGCGGTGCATTGCTGCCTTTGCGCAAGATTTTTGGCCTGTTCTGCAACCTGCGCCCCGCAATTATTTTTCCGGCCCTGACTGGTAACTCGTCGCTCAAGCCGGAAATTATCGAGGGTGGATTCGATATACTGGTTGTACGCGAACTGACTGGCGGGATCTATTTTGCGCAACCGAAAGGTGTTGAAGGTGAGGGTGCAGACCGAACCGGTTTCGACACCATGAAATACTCCGATGCTGAAATTGAGAGGATTGCACACGTCGGTTTCCAGGCAGCGCAGAAGCGCGGCAAGAAACTCTGCTCCATCGATAAGGCGAATGTTTTGTCGACATCTGTGCTCTGGCGCGAGGTTGTCGAGCGGGTTGCAAAGCAGTACCCGGATGTTGAACTCAATCACATGTACGTCGACAACGCAGCAATGCAGCTCTGCCGCTGGCCGAAACAGTTTGACGTCATGCTGTGCGGCAACATGTTCGGCGATATCCTTTCGGATGAGGCGGCCATGCTGACCGGGTCGCTCGGCATGTTGCCAAGTGCGTCCCTGGCTGAGAGCAGCTTCGGTCTCTATGAGCCGTCTGGCGGCAGCGCGCCGGATATTGCAGGGCAGGGCATTGCTAATCCGATCGCCCAGATCCTGTCGGCAGCCATGATGCTGCGGTATTCCTTCGGGTTGGCCGATGCAGCTGATGCCGTGGAAAACGCGGTAGCAAAGGTTCTCAACAAGGGGATCCGCACCCGTGATATCTACCAGGAAAAAACGAATGAAACCCTGGTCAATACTCAGCAGATGGGCGATGCAATTATTGCGGAATTGTAACTCCCTATGTCTTACATCACCAGAAAAGGAACACTGGAAATGAAAGTCGGACTCGTTGGTTGGCGCGGTATGGTTGGTTCGGTTCTGCTGCAGCGCATGCAGGAAGAAGACGATTTCTCATACATCGAACCGGTCTTTTTCTCTACATCCCAGGCAGGGGCTCCCGCTCCGTTGAACGCTGGTACACTTAAGGATGCGTCCGATATCACCGAACTAGCAAAGCTTGACGCGATCATAACCTGCCAGGGCGGCGACTACACCAAGGCGGTCCACCCCGCACTGCGCAAGGCTGGCTGGCAAGGTTACTGGATCGATGCGGCCAGCAGTCTGCGCATGGAGCCGGACGCGGTGATCATCCTTGACCCGGTCAATCGTGATGTCATCGACGCGGCCCTGGCCAGCGGACAGAAGGACTTTATCGGTGGCAACTGTACTGTCAGCCTGATGCTGATGGCTCTCGGCGGTCTGTTCCGTGCTGACCTGGTGGAATGGCTCTCCGCCATGACCTATCAGGCAGCCTCTGGCGCGGGAGCGCCGAATATGCGTGAGCTTCTGACCCAGATGGGTGAGCTGCATGCTTCATCGGCAGACCTGCTGCAGGACCCGGCCTCTGCAATCCTTGATATTGACCGGCAGGTCACCGCTGCCCTACGTGGCGATGGGCTTTCCACCGCCGCGTTTGGCTTCCCCCTTGCCGGCAGTCTGCTGCCTTGGATTGACCGCGAGGTCGAAGATGGTCAGAGTCGCGAAGAGTGGAAGGGGTTCGTCGAAACCAACAAGATTCTTGATCGTGCCGAGCCGATTCCGGTAGACGGCGTCTGCGTCCGTGTTGGTGCCATGCGCTGTCACAGTCAGGCGCTGACCATCAAGCTGAAGCGGAATGTACCGATCTCCGAGATCGAATCCCTGCTCGAAAATGACAACCAATGGGTGAAACTGGTGCCGAACACCAAGGCTGATACCTTGGCACAGCTCACTCCGGCGGCTGTTTCCGGGACCCTGTCTGTGCCTATCGGGCGCGTACGCAAGATGAAGATGGGACCCGAGTATCTTTCCGCTTTTACCTGCGGCGATCAGCTCCTCTGGGGTGCTGCTGAACCTTTACGCCGTATGTTGCGGATCCTCCTCGAAAAGTAGACCCTTCCGGTTTGTTTGTTGCGGAAGGTTTGAGTAGTTTAGAGGGGGGACTGATGTCCTCCCTCAGTTTTTTTGGTGTCACGGAGTTCGGTTGAGACTATGACTGATCAATCCTTCATGCTCATGGGCCAGTTCCAGGAAGGAGATTCTCCTCTTCACCGCCTGGATCCGCGCTTGAAGTTTGTGATCTGCATGATACTGATCGTCTGCGCTTTTGCCGCTTCCGACTGGCCACGTTTTACCATTGCGGTTATTGCGGTCTGCGCCCTGAATATGAGTAGTGGGCAGGGCTTCTCGCGATTACTCAGAGCCCTCTGGGCGTTTCGCTGGTTTTTCCTGTTTACCCTGCTGCTTCATCTGTTCATGACTCCGGGGCATACCCTGTTTGGCGTTGCCTGGTTGTCGAAGGATGGCCTGATGAAAGGACTGATGGTCTGCGGCCAGATGGGGATTAGCGTTGGCGCCGCCACGCTGCTTGCGTCGACCACTGCTCCGGGGCTGTTGGCCAGGACCTGCGGCTGGTTCCTGTCGCCGTTGAAACTGGTTGGCTGCCGGGTTCGGGAATGGGAAGGTTTGCTGTTGCTGGCCCTGAAGTTCATTCCGGTACTTCGAGAGGAACTGGTTGCTTCTGTCCCCGGGGCAGAAAAACCGGCAGCGGCTGTGGGGTCAGCCAAGGCTCTGCATACTTGGAAAGCCAGACTGCTGGTTGTGCTTGATCGCCTGGTGTTGCGGGCAGATGCGATGGCACATGATATCGTCGCCGGTCGGGATCATCTTGAGCCACACTGCCATCTGGAGCCAATTGTGCCATTCACGTTCACGGCATATCTTTATGTTATCGCGAGCCTCTTTTTTGCCGCACTTTACTGGATTATTAGCGGGTTGTGATGCGGACTATCCTTCTGACTCTGGAATATCGGGGAACTAATTATATCGGTTGGCAGGTCCAGCCAAACGGCTTGTCGGTCCAGGAAGTGGTTGAAACTGCCCTGGCCGAGCTGTCCGGTGAAACATTGAGAATCCATTCCTCGGGTCGGACTGATGCTGGAGTCCACGCCCGCTGTATGCTCGCCCATTTCAGAACCGCAGGTGATCTGCCTCTGAAGGCGTTCCGCGACGGTCTGAACAGCTTGCTTCCGCAGGATATTGCCGTTCGGGAAGCGCGGGAGATGCCGGAGGGTTTTCACGCTCGTTACGACGCACGCGGCAAGTGGTACCGCTATACCCTGTATCGTGGACAGGTCCGTTCGCCCCTGCATGCCGAAACAGCTTGGCACCTGCGCGGCGAGCTGTCCTTACCTGCCATGCGTCAAGCTGCCGAGATCCTGGTGGGTCAGCACGATTTTCGTGCTTTCCGTTCCTCGTCCTGTGCTGCAAAGACCACGAACCGGGAAATTTTCAGCGTCGAGTTTGTCGAAGAAGGGGATCTGCTGCATATTGATTTTCGTGGTTCCGGTTTTCTGAAGAACATGATCCGCATGCTGGTTGGAACCCTGATCCAGGTGGGACAGGAACGACGCCCGCTATCTGATATCCCGGAACTGCTATGCGGCAATCCTGACCTGCGCAGCGGTCCGACCGCACCGGCACATGGTCTGTGCCTGATGGAAGTCTGGTTGGATGCGGACAAGTTCTGAAGTCAAAAGCATCTCACGCAGAGTTCGCACCAGAAGTAGGCGCCTCTAGGCGAAGTACGCAAAGAAAATCTAAAGAGAGGGTTGAAACAAGAACATATAGTTTTTGATTTTGATTTATCTGCGTACTTTGCGAACTCTGCGTGAGCCGCTTTTGGTTGTCCCGGTTTTATCAGTCTTTTGGTGAAATTCCACTTGACTCGTGGGGTAGACAGGAGTATGTCTTGCGGTTAAATATTTCCACCCCTACAAAGCCTCTGGAGGTCATGGCATGCTGGATACCGAGGTCCGTGAAGGCCTGACATTTGACGATGTACTGCTTCTTCCCGCCCATTCTCAG
>DAOVNV010000090.1 GCA_030630015.1 Desulfuromonadales bacterium
AGTGTAATCGCCTTTTCCGCCCCCAGCTTCACCGGGATCGAGTGCAGACCTTGGGATTTGTCGAACTCCACATCCTGCAGCGAGTAGAAGATATCAAATCCGGCGACCCAGAACAGTACGGCCAGGGCCAGGCCTATCACTGGCCAGCCGATGCTGCCGCGCAGCGCTATCCAGGCACCGAGTGGTGCCGCAGCCAGACATATACCCAGCACCACATGAGCCATGGAGGTAAATCGTTTGCTGTAACTGTAAAGAACCAGGAAACCCAGGGCGATTGGCGACAGCGCCAGACACAGAGGGTTCAGCATCCAGGCCGCAAACAGCAAAATTGCAAGAGCTCCCAGCACCAGCATCCAGGCATCAAGTGCGCTGACTTTGCCAGCCGGAATATGCCGGCTGGCCGTTCGCGGGTTCCTGGCATCGATCCGAGCATCGATAATCCGGTTGAGGCCCATGGCAACCGTTCGGGCGCCTACCATTGCCATGCAGATCCAGAAGATCTGGCCGATTGTCGGCGGTTTGCCATTGGCCAGCGAGGCCAGGACTGCACCCATCAATGCGAAGGGCAGTGCAAACACCGTGTGAGAGAACTTGATCATCTCCAGCAGAGTTGTGAATTTATTCCAGAGCTGGCTGTTCATCTGTTTCTTCCGATAAATTCCATCAACTTACTTCCGGGTCCTCTTCATAAAACCAGAAGCTCCGGTGGTCAATTGCTTATTTTACTACGCCGTCATTATTCCTACAACCAGCCAATTCATCAGCCCCCAAAACCCAGAGGCACGTCCTTTGCCAGGTTTAGCCCAGATTGAATTCCGCCCAGACCGGCGCATGGTCCGATGGACGCTCCATGGCCCGGATATCGTAATCGATTCCTGAGGCAACGCATCGATCGGCCAGATCGCGGGAACCAAGGATCAAGTCGATTCTCAAGCCACGTTTCGGTTCCCTTTCAAACCCCCGACTGCGATAGTCAAACCAGCTGAATTCATCCGCACTGTCAGGATGCATGCTGCGAAAGCAATCAACCAGACCCCGTTGCATCAGCTTGTCCAGCCATTTTCTTTCCTCTGGCAAGAAACTGCATTTGCCGCTACGCAACCAGCGGCGCGCATTGTCGTTGCCAATGCCTATGTCTCCGTCTCCAGGGGCCACATTCATATCTCCGACAACAGCCAGGTACCTCTCTGCACCCTCCTGCTCACCCAGATACTCATCCAGTTGAGCATAAAATTTTGCCTTGTTTGGGAACTTGACAGGATGCTGCCGGTTTTCACCTTGCGGAAAATAGCCATTGACGAGATGCAGCGTCTGACCATCCGGCAGAGCATGGGTTGTCGCGAGCAGACGTCGTTGAGCATCAGGACCATCGCCGCTAAATCCCTTGCGGATATCAACGGGACGATCGAGGCTGAGAGTCGCCACGCCATAATGGGTTTTTTGTCCAAACTTTGCCGCATGGTAGCCGAGCTTTTCGACCTCGGCTACAGGAAAATCTTCATCCTGGACTTTGGTCTCCTGCAATGCGATCAGGTCAGGCTGGTGTTTCGCAATGACAGCCTCCAATTGATGAAGGCGTGCCCGGATACTGTTCACATTAAAGGAAATGATCTTGAGATGATTCCCTTTTGGGGCCGTCTTTGCAGGCATTCAACTCCCCTTTTAGACAAGACATCCAGCAGTCGTCATTATCCCTGAATTCCCCTAAGCTCGCTGTTTATCGTCTCGATTATATTCGTGCCATAGTGGCTAGACAAGGGTAACAGCCTCAACCAGCAGACTTTCATGTCCTAATAAAAAAGCCCCCGGCAGATGCCGGGGGCTTTGAAGTCGAAAACAAGCCGGTCAGAATATTGCCAGACGGGCCATGTCCATAACGGCACCAGGGACAATGCCGAGATAGAAGATACCGATCAACGCCACTACAATTGAAACAACAACACTGGCAGAGACCTTCATCCAGGCATAATCCTCTTCTCCGTCACGGAAGTACATATAGACCATGATTCGCAGGTAGTAGTAAAGCGAAACAGCAGAGTTCAGTACGCCGATTATGGCCAACCAGATATAGCCCGCCTTAACAGCACCAGCGAAAATATAGAATTTGCCAGCAAAACCTGCGGTCGGAGGGATACCCATCAGAGAGAAGAGACAGATGGTAAATGCCACGCCGAGCAGGGGCCGCTTGTAACCAAATCCGGCGAAACCTTCGAGGGTCAGATTGTCCTCACCCTTCTTGCCAGCCAACACCAGGATGGCGAATGCGCCGATATTCATGAAGGTATAAGCGAGCATGTAGAAGAGTACACCCGAGTAGCCGATTTCGTTTGCAGCCACCATACCGACCAAAGCGTAACCGGCATGAGCGATCGAAGAGTATGCAAGCATACGCTTGATGTTGGTCTGCGAAATGGCAATCACGTTGCCGATAACCATGGTCAGAACGGCGAGACCCCAGAGAACGGCAGTCCACTCCGGCTTCAGACTGAAGAAGCAGTATTCCATGATGCGCAAGAATGCGGCAAAGGCTGCGGCCTTGGGTCCGGCACTCATGAACGCGGTAATCGGAGTCGGTGCGCCTTCGTAGACATCTGGCGTCCACATATGGAAAGGTGCTGCTCCGATCTTGAACAGGAAGCCGATACTGAGAAGCATAATACCGGCCAGCGTCATGGGGTTGTTAAGCAGTGAGGAGTGAGCATTCAGGTAAACGCCAATTTCACTGAGACGCGTCGAGCCGGTCACACCATAGATCAGGGCCATGCCGTACAGCAGGAAGCCCGTCGAAAAGGCGCCAAGCAGAAAGTACTTGAGGCCAGCTTCATTGGAACGGACCTGGCCGCGGAAAAAGCCGGCGAGGACATAAAGGCAGATCGACATGACTTCGAGGCCAAGGAAGATCGTCATCATATCGGTACCGGATGCCATCCACATCGCGCCGGCGGTCGTGAACAGGATCAGGGGATAGTACTCTCCGATCGGATAACCTTCGCGCCGGAGGTAGTCATCCGACATCAGGATCGTCATAGCCGCAGCGATCAGGAAGGTCACGTTGAAGAAAGTGGCAAAATTATCCAGCGCAACGGCATCAGAAAAGCCGTACTGCGGGTTGCCCCAGGCAGAAAACACGGCGAAGGCTGTCGCCGCCAGGCCGATCAGGCTGATCCACATGGCAGGCCGGGTCGCTCCGCGCGGCAGGAAGGCATTGATCAGCAGCAAGCCCATGCCGAAGCAGACCAGGATGATCGACGGCATGATGGCCCACATGTTGACATTTTCTAGGGCAATTTGAACAAGGTTTTCCATTGAATGGCTCCTCAGACGCGTTGAAATCTATCTTTATTCGATGACCGCAACCTTGACAGCGGACTGCTCTACATCTTCGATCATCATGGCCACCTGCTGCTTGCTTTTTACCTGATCGATCAGGTTCTCAAGCGAGGGGTTCATTTTTTCGAGGAAGGTGTTCGGGTAGATACCGATCCAGAACACGAACAGAATCAGGGGCAGCATAACCACAACCTCTCGCGCGGAGAGATCCTTGAGATTCTCATTGGCCGGGTTTTTCAACTTTCCAACCATGACCCGCTGGAACATCCACAGCATGTAAACAGCGGCCAGGATAACCCCGGTGGTCGCGAACACTGCATACCAGCGCAATTCGCTTTCAAAAGCGCCGAGCAGGATCAGGAATTCACCGACGAAACCGTTTGTTCCGGGCAGACCGACAGAAGACAGGGTCATAATCAGGAAGATTGTTGCAAAAACCGGCATCTTCTTGGCAATACCACCGAATTCAGCAATCAGGCGGGTATGACGTCGCTCGTAAAGAAAGCCGACGATAAGGAAGAGTGCGCCAGTCGAAATACCATGGTTGATCATTTGCAGCATGCCGCCGGACAGGCCCTGCAGGTTCATGGCAAACACCCCGAGCATAACAAAGCCAAGGTGCGATACGGACGAGTAAGCAACGAGTCTCTTGACATCGTCCTGCATCATGGCAACCACAGCCCCGTAGATGATGCCGATCACACAGAGGGTTGCAATGAACGGTGTGAAGGTATGGGCGGCCTCGGGGAAGAGCGGAATGGCGAAACGCACATAACCGTAGGTGCCCATCTTCAAAAGGATGGCCGCCAGGATTACGGAACCAGCTGTCGGTGCCTCGGTATGAGCATCAGGCAACCAAGTGTGAACCGGGAACATCGGAACCTTGATAGCAAAGCTGAGAGCAAAAGCCAGAAACAGCCAGGTCTGAAGGTTTGCCGGGATATCAAGGGAAGCGAAATGAGCAATGCTGAAACCGTTCTCAAAGGGCACGCCCGCTTGGACCGAGTAATAATAGACATAGATGATGGCCACCAGCATCAGCAACGAGCCGAGTGCCGTGAACAGGAAGAACTTGACCGATGCGTAGATCCTGTTCTTGCCGCCCCAGATGCCGATCATGAAGTACATCGGAATGAGCATCAGTTCCCAGAAGATGTAGAACAGGAACAGATCCAGGGAGATGAACGCACCGAGCATGCCGGTTTCGAGCAGAAGTGCCAGTGCCATGAAGGCCTTGGAGTGCTTGTCAATCGCATTCCAGGTCGAAAGGATGGCAATCGGCATAATGAAGGTGGTCAACAACACCAGCCAGAGGCTGATGCCATCCACGCCAACATTGTAGTTCATCTGGAAGTACTCACCGATGCTGATCCAGCTTGCAAACTCGGTGTACTGCATGGCCGCCGAAGTCCTGAAGACATCGTCAAAGGCAAGTGGCAGACTGATGAAGAATGTGATGATCGTAACGACCAATGTCACCGACTTGATCAGACGATCCGATTCCCGGGGCAGGAAAAGAACCACCAACATCCCTACCAGCGGGAAAAACGTCATCAGACTAAGAAGATTGTTACTCATGGGGCTGCGCTCCTTATATCAACTCTAAAAGGATCTATAGTTACCGGAGGACGAATATGGCGACCATGACCACCATGCCAAAGACCATTGCCAGTGCATAGTTGTGGAAAAGGCCCGTCTGGGTATGCCGCAGTCCAGCCGAGATGAGGCCGATCAACTTGGCCAGGCCATTGACGATTCCGTCAATAACTTTGACATCAAAGCCTTTCCAGCAGAAGGTGCCGAAACTCTTGGTGGGGTTGACAACCAGAGCATCGTAAATCTCATCCACATACCATTTGTTGAAGACCGCGCGATGGAACTTCGGGAAAGCCTTGGTGAACTTGCCTGGCAAATCCGGGTTCATCATGTACATAAATGTTGCCACAAGGATCCCGAAGAAACCGACTCCGATCGAAACAGCCATCAGGCCGTACTCCAAGGCGTGGCTGTGATGCAGAGTTTCCTTGATGCCGATATGATAAGCCTCCTGGGCATGCCCGAATACCGGCTCAAGGAAATGATGGATGTGATTGGCCCCGCCCAACACTGCCGGGATGCCAATGTAACCACCGACCAGGGCCAGGAAACCAAGAACCATCAGCGGGATAGTCATGCTCAACGGCGACTCGTGGATGTGATCCTTGGCCTTGGCATTCGTTTTCTGCTTGCCGAAGAAGGTCATGTAGAGGCAGCGGAACATATAGAAAGCGGTCATGCCAGCGGCAATGGCGCCAATCGCCCAGACGTACCATGAGCCACGGGTCGAGCCGAAGGCCCACCAGAGGATCTCGTCCTTGGAGAAGAACGCGGACAGACCCGGGACACCTGCAATCGCCACACAGGAGATTGCAAAGGTGATAAAAGTAATCGGCATCTTCTTGCGTAGACCGCCCATATTGCGCATGTCTTGCGCGTCGTCATCCAGATGCGCATGGTGCAGAGCATGATGCATCGCGTGGATGACCGAACCGGAGCAGAGGAACAAACAGGCCTTGAAGAAAGCATGGGTCATCAGGTGGAAGATACCGGCGGTGAAAGCACCCACACCCATGGCGATGAACATATAGCCGAGCTGGGAAACGGTGGAGTAAGCAAGAACACGCTTGATATCGTTCTGGGCAAAACCGATGCTGGCGGCAAAGATCGCGGTCAGAGCACCGATAATCGCCACGGTCATCATCGTGGTCGGGGACATGGCGAACAGCACGTTCATGCGCCCGATCATATAGACGCCTGCGGTAACCATAGTTGCCGCATGGATCAGGGCGGAAACCGGTGTGGGACCCTCCATGGCGTCCGGAAGCCATGTATATAAGGGGATCTGCGCCGACTTGCCCGTTGCACCGAGGAAGAAACAAAGGGTTGCGATTGTAACGGCAGTTCCACCAAAGCCAAGCAAGTGGCCGTGCTCGGCCAGCTCGACAAAGTTCAGAGTCCAGACACCGTGCTCAGAACCAAGCGTCCAGAAGACCAGGAACAGGCCGAGCAGGAAGCCGAAGTCGCCAATACGGTTAACTACGAACGCCTTCTTGGCAGCATCGCCGGCACTCTTCTTGTCAATGTAGAAGCCAATCAGCAGGTAAGAGCAGAGGCCGACACCTTCCCAACCGATGAACATGACCAGTGCGTTGTTGCCGGTAACCAGCATCAACATGGCGAACACGAACAGGTTCATGTAACTGAAGAAGCGGTAGTAGCCAGGATCGCCGTGCATGTAGCCGATGGAGTAGAGATGGATCAGAGATCCAACCCCGGTCACCACCAGCAGCATGAGTGCCGACAATGGATCAAACAGGAAGCCCCAGTCAATCTGCAGGTTGCCAACCGAGATCCATGACATCACCACCTGTTCATGGGTTTTGACAGGATCTCCCAGCAACTGGAAGAAATACTTGACAGACAGCAGGAAGGACATGAACACGGCGCCTGTTGCGATAACGCCAATAACCTTCTCATTCTTGATAAACTTCTTACCAAGCAACCCGTTAATGATACAGCCGATCAGCGGCATAATGGGTATGAGCCACAAATAGTCGTACATCTATTTCTCCTCCGGACAAAGTCTCTCTTTTACTACATAACCCGGGCGGCTGAAACCGCTCACCACTTCAACAGGTTGATATCTTCAACGTCAATCGACTCGCGATTTCTGTAGAAGGCAATCATCAAGCCCAGACCGACGGCCGCTTCTGCAGCGGCAACAGTCATGACAAAGAATACAAAAATCTGTCCATCCATGTTGTTGAGATGCCTTGACATCGCAATGAAAGTCAGGTTGACCGAGTTGAGCATCAATTCAATAGACATGAAGATCACAATCGCATTTCTGCGGGTCAGCACCCCGTATGTCCCGATGGTAAATAAAATCGCCGCGACCGTCATGTAATGGTAAACGCTAATCATCGTGTTTCTCCCGTTGTCCGGTAAGGAATCAAACTTCCCTCTTGGTCAGAATCACCGCGCCGACGATGGCCACCAACAGCAGGATGGAGGCAATCTCAAACGGCAGCAGAAACTCGGTAAACATGGCCTTGCCAATCAATTCGGTATGACCAAAATCTAGAACCATGGCATTTGTGACATCGCCTTGGGCACCGGACACCTGGCCACGCTTGACAAAAACAAGAAGATTGACCAGTACCAGCACACTGGCAAAGGCAGCCCAGACGACTCCATGTGTAAAGCGTTTACCGGCATCGCTACCGAGGTTGAGCAGCATGATAACAAACAGGATCAGCACCATGATCGCTCCAGCATAAACCATGATCTGCACCGCGGCCATGAAAGGCGCATAGAGCATCACATAGAAAACTGCCAGGCAGAAAAAGGTGTTCACCAGGCCAAGAGCACTGTTCACCGGGCTTCTACTCAGGATTACAATCAATCCAGACCCAACCGCAATCAGCGCGACAATATAGAATAAGATAGTTTCCATGGGTTCTACGCTCCTCCTGGCTTACTTGAGCAGCCGCTCCTTAGTAAATTCAAAGTCTTCGCGCCTGTAGTTGGCCAGTTCGTAGACATCGGTCATTTCGATCGCCTCAACAGGACAGGCCTCCACGCAGTATCCACAGAAAATGCAGCGCAACAAATCAATCGTGTAAACTTCGGGGTACTTCTCACCCTTTTCATTCTCGGCGGAGACTACCGTAATGCATTTTGCCGGACAGACCGTCGGGCAAAGGTAGCAGGCCACGCACTTTTCACGATCCTGGCTCGGAACCAAACGGTGCAGGCCACGAAAACGATCAGAAGGCGTAAGCTTTATTTTTGGATATTGAACCGTGGTTGAATATCCTGGCAATACATGCTTGAAGGTGATGCTCAAACCCTTAGCGATAGCTAGAAACATGGATCTATCCTCTTATCTTCAAGATATTGGGTTACTACGTCAGGACAACAACAATTGCAGTCACCGCCACGTTCAACAGTGCCAGAGGGATCAACACCTTCCATCCCATAGCCATCAACTGATCGTAGCGCACGCGCGGTAATGTGGCACGCAACCAGATGATGAAAAACATGATCGCAAAGACCTTCATCAGGATATTCACGAAACCCAGGCTGCTCGGCAGAGGTCCATACCAACCACCCAGGAACAGCGTTGAAGTGATCGCCGCGATAACAACCATGTTGGCATATTCCGCCATGAAGAACAGGGCGTATTTCATCGAGGAGTACTCGGTACAGAAGCCAGAGACCAGTTCGCTCTCGGCCTCAGGCATATCAAACGGCGTCCGGTTGATCTCGGCCAGGCCGGTAATCATGAACAGGAAGAATGCGAGTGGCTGGGTAAAGACATACCAGTTCGGCAGGAACGGAATGGCGCCCCAGAGCGGTCCGGATTGAATAGCCACGATCTGACGCAGGCTCAAGGTTTCAGCCAGCATGAAAATCGCGATAATCGATATCCCGGCTGCCAGTTCATACGAAATCATCTGGGCCGTAGCTCTTATTCCGCCGAGCAAGGAGTACTTGCTGTTGGAACTCCACCCAGCAAGGACAATTCCGTAAACACCCAGTCCGGCAAACGCCAAGATATAAAGGATGCCGATATTCAGGTCCGTGATCTGCTGCGGCACAGCGAAACCGCCGATCGTGACATCCGGTCCGAAAGGTATGACGGC
>DAOVNV010000101.1 GCA_030630015.1 Desulfuromonadales bacterium
ATTTGGCTAAAACAGCTGATTTACCAAGATCTTTCGGTACTTATGACGATTTCCGAGACAAACCAGAACAGCCCCGCTTCGCAGCATCCCGACACGGTGCGCATCCTGCCGCTCGGCGGCCTGGGCGAAATCGGCCTGAACATGATGACCTTCGAAACGAATGGTCAGATGCTCATCGTCGACTGTGGTTTGATGTTTCCAGAAGCCTATATGCTGGGCATCGATCTGGTCATTCCGGACATCTCGACCCTGTCCGACCGCCAAACGCCTGTCACCGCCCTGGTGCTGACTCATGGTCACGAAGATCACATCGGTGCCATCCCGTTTCTGCTTGAAGCTCTCGGCAATCCGCCGATCTATGGCACGCCGCTGACCCTCGGTCTGCTGCGCGGCAAACTCGAAGAGCACAAGCTGATCGGCAAGGCCGACCTCCGCCCGGTCCAGCCGCGCCAAAGCATTGACCTGGGCCCTTTCCAGGTTGAATTTTTTCGGGCCGCCCACTCGATCGTCGACGGCTGCGGCCTGGCGATCCGCACTCCGGCCGGACTGATTGTGCATACCGGCGACTTCAAGCTCGACCCGACCCCGGTCGACAATCAACCGACCGATCTCGGTCGCCTGGCCGCTTACGGGGAGGAAGGCGTCCTGCTGCTGATGGCCGACTCCACCAACGTTGAACAGACCGGGCAGACCCTTTCCGAAAGGACGGTTGGCGAAGCCTTTAACCAGATCCTGCCGGGCTGTCAGGGGCGGGTTTTCATAGCGACCTTTTCCTCCAACATTCACCGCATCCAGCAGGTTGTGGACAGCGCCGCAATAGTCGGCCGTAAAATCTTTGTAAGCGGCCGCAGCATGGTCAGTAACATCGCCATCGCCCGGCAGCTCGGCTATCTCAAAGTTCCCGACGATATGCTGATCAACCTGCACCAGATGCGTGACCTGGCCAGCGACAGGGTCGTTGTTCTGACCACCGGCAGCCAGGGGGAACCACTGAGCGCCCTGTCGCGGATCGCACTTGCCGACCACAAACAGCTCAAGCTGGAACCGGGCGACACAGTCATCCTTTCCTCCAAGTTCATCCCCGGTAATGAAAAAGCCATTTCGGATCTGATCAATCATCTCTATCGCCAGGGCGCTGAAGTCCACTACGAAACGACCAGCGAGGTGCATGTCTCCGGCCACGCCTGCCGGGAAGAACTGAAAGCCGTTCACAACCTGGTCCGGCCGCGATATTTTGTGCCGGTCCACGGCGAGTACCGCCACCTGATCAAACATACGCAGCTGGCAATCGAAATGGGTATGCCCAGCGAACGCGTCCTGCTGCTGGAAAACGGTCAGCCGCTGCTGCTGTCACCCAGCGGCCACACTCTGGAGCCACGGGTCGAAACCGGCCGAGTGTTCGTCGACGGCAAAGGGGTCGGTGATGTCGGCGAGATGGAACTGCGTGACCGCAGTCACCTGGCCAATCACGGTATGGTCATCGTGTTCCTGGCAATGAACCAGAGCAGCGGCGAAATCGTGTCCGGACCGGACATCATAACGCGCGGCTTTGTCCCGGAAGAAGAAGGCGCCACACTCATTGAAGACGCACGGCAACTGGTCTGCGACATGCTCGAGGAACGCAGCCACGCAGTCATTTCCGATTGGGAAGAACTCCGCGTCGAAGTCCGCAAAACCCTGCGCCGCTTCTTCAACAAGTCGATGGAGCGCCGGCCACTGATCCTCCCGGTCATTATGGAACTGTAAGTAATTTCTGACTATTAAACCCCTTGTCAGACGAATCAATTTTGGATAGGTTCACCAAGGATTAAAAACATAAATACCCGCAGGGCATGAGGGAGCCGCAAACACAGGCCCCGGTTTTCGTTGCCAAGTAACACTGCTCTGGTTCCCGGGCAACACTCTCTGGGGATGGTTCAGAAACCTGGCAAAAGAAGTGCCCCCCGCAGGGGAAAGGCACTTTTTGCATACTTTTTATTGCCGCTTGGATAAAAAGTATGGCGTCTGGCGGGACGCGACCCGCCGTCGTTAAAACTATGGCGTGGCAAGCCCGCCGGTTTACAGATTTTATAATTATTCATGACCGCTTAGCTCTGGACAACGATGACTTTTTTAGAAGCCATATTACTCGGCATCCTGCAGGGCGCCACCGAATTCCTCCCTGTCTCCTCCTCCGGACACCTGGCCCTCGCCCAGAACCTGCTGGACGACTTTGCCCAACCGGGGCTTCTGTTCGACATTCTGCTGCACGTCGGCACCATGGTCGCAGTTATCGGATATTTCTGGAAAGACCTGGTCGGACTGCTGACCTCACCGTGGCGACGGGACGAGAACAGTCCCGTGCAACGCCGCATGCTATTGCTGATTGTACTCGGCTCCGTGCCCACCGCCGTGATCGGCTTGTCGTTCAAAGATCTCTTCGAAGGGCTGTTTCATCAACCGATGATCGTTTGCCTGATGCTTCTGGTCACAGGGGGCCTGCTCATCATCGCCGAACGCTTCAGGTCTACCGACCGGACCCAGGAGCAACTGACCTGGGGTGACGCTCTGGTCGTCGGGATCGTACAGGGGTTGGCCATTATTCCAGGGATCTCCCGCTCCGGATCGACAATTGCCGCCCTTTTGCTGCGGGGCGTGGATGGCGAGACAGCCGCCCGCTTTTCATTCCTGCTGGCTCTCCCGGCGATTTTCGGCGCAGCACTGCTCTCTTTAAAGGACCTGAATCAGGTCGCGGCCGGGACGATTCCGGTCTACCTGGCCGGAACTGGAGCAGCCCTCATTACCGGCTTGGTTTGCATCCATTTTCTGATGGGAATTATCCGCCGGCGCCGCTTGAGCTGGTTCGCCTTCTATTGTTGGGGCGCCGGAATACTCGGCCTGGTCTATTTCTCCTCATCCGGCCTTTGACCTGCCGTCGCTTTCGCGCTAACATGGCTGGGATATCGTATCGTTACACAAAAAGTGCGGAGCATTCAGATCTTGGCTAAAAGCAAACCGAACAAACTGAAACAAATCAGCGATAAGCCTCGCAAGACATTTCTTCGCGAACATATTAAAAAAGAAATTGCGGGCCTGGTCTGGCTGGCAGCAGGGATTTCTCTCCTGCTCAGCCTGGTTTCTTTCAACAACAACGACCCCTCGTTCAACAACAACCTCAATCCGGATCATATTTTCAATTTTTGCGGCCGGGTTGGCGCCTACGTTTCCGACCTTTTCTATCAGGTCATCGGGCTGCCGGCTCTGTTCATCCCCTTGGCCTGCCTGGCGTTCGCATGGCGGCTGCTCAAATTCAGAGATATTCATCCACGTTTCTATAAACTGGTCGCATTCGCCGTGATGCTGATTTCCCTGGCCGGCCTGATCTCGCTCAGGATCGACAAGGTTCTGTTCTTCGGACAAACGATCAACCAGGCGGGCGGCTTTCTCGGCTTCTTCATTGCCAATACTTTACAAAACTGGTTCAACCTGACCGGAGCCGCAATTTTCCTGCTGGTCTTCCTGTCGGTCTCCGCGATGCTCGTTGCCCGTTTTTCAGTGGTGCTGTTCCTGGAGGGGTTCCTCGCCCGAGCGGCGGATTCCCTTGAGCGCCGCCGCGAAGCCAGACTGGCCCGCAAGGCGCAAAATCCCAAGAAGAACAAACAGGACAGAGTTCCAGTGATCCATTCTCTGGAGCCACAACCTGCACCGGCACTGACACAGAAGAAAACCAGAAAAGCGTCCGCCAAAGGCTCTACGGCCCAGGAGGCCTTTTCTTTCCTTGAGCCCTCAGGGACCTATCACCAACCACCGCTCTCGCTGCTCGACCATGATGACACGCAGATCATACCGGTGGATAAGGACGCCCTGACCATGAATGCACGCCTTCTTGAAAAGAAGCTGCTCGATTTCAACGTGGAAGGGGAAGTTTCTGAAGTCAAGCCAGGTCCAGTGGTGACCATGTACGAATTCGCGCCGGCTCCCGGCGTCAAGGTCAACAAGATCTCCGGACTGGCCGATGATCTGAGCATGGCTCTTAAGGCTCTTTCAATCCGGATCGTCGCGCCGATTCCAGGACGTGGCGTGGTCGGCATCGAAATTCCCAACCGCGATCGTGAAATGGTCTATCTGAAGGAGATCTTTTCGACCCAGGAGTACCAGAAGACTGGCGGCCGCCTGCCCCTGGTTCTGGGAAAAGATATTTTCGGCCAGACCGTGGTTGCCGATCTTTCCAAGATGCCGCATCTGCTGGTCGCCGGAGCAACCGGCACCGGCAAGTCGGTATCGATCAATGCCATGATCCTGTCCCTGCTTTACCGGGCCGATCCCAAAGACGTCCGCATGATCATGGTCGATCCCAAAATGCTCGAGCTTTCCATGTACGAGGGGATTCCGCATCTGCTTCTGCCGGTGGTAACCAATCCTAAAAAGGCTGTGCTCGCCCTCAACTGGGCGGTTCGCGAAATGGAACGCCGCTACAAGCTGATGTCCGACAAGGGTGTGCGCAACATCGACGGCTACAACCGCAAACTGGCAAAAGAAGAAAAGGCAAGGAACGCAAAACCGGGCAAAACGTTGGACCGGGACGCAAGCGACGATTTTCTCGAGGAAGAATTGCCGGAAATTGAAATGGTCGAGGGCGAAGAACTGGAGCACGGCCACCTGCCCTACATCGTTGTTGTCGTCGATGAGTTAGCTGACTTAATGATGGTCGCCGGGCGCGATATCGAAGAGGCCATTGCACGACTGGCCCAGATGGCCCGTGCCGCCGGCATCCACCTGATCCTCGCGACCCAGCGGCCGAGTGTCGATGTCATCACTGGTCTGATCAAGGCCAATTTCCCGACCCGAATTTCCTTCAAGGTTTTCTCGCGCACCGACTCGCGCACCATCCTCGATCAGATGGGTGCGGAAACCCTGCTCGGCAACGGCGATATGCTGTTCCTGCCACCCGGAACCGGCTCGGTGCAGCGTGTGCACGGCGCCTTTGTTTCGGAAATCGAGGTTCAGAGGGTGGTCACTTTCCTCAGGAAGCAGGGCGACCCCGATTACGACAAGTCGATTCTTGATGCACCGCCTTCTGCCGGAAGCAGCGGCAACGGCGACGATGAATACGATGAGAAATGGGATGTGGCCCTGGCACTTATCGCAGACAAACGCCAGGCATCGATCTCCATGCTGCAGCGCCATCTGCGCCTCGGCTACAATCGCGCGGCGCGCATAATTGAAAAAATGGAGCAGGAAGGGATTGTCGGC
Organism: Desulfuromonadales bacterium; assembly: GCA_030630015.1. Taxonomy (GTDB): domain Bacteria; phylum Desulfobacterota; class Desulfuromonadia; order Desulfuromonadales; family BM103; genus JAQYVZ01. The sequence continues at coordinate 5,233 of DAOVNV010000101.1, forward strand.
CCTTCCGACGGTACCAGCCGACCTCGCGAGGTATTCATCAACAAAATTGGCGAAGACAGCTGAGAGCCGGATATCGATGAATATCAATGAATTAAAAAATTTACTCTCTGCTCTCCAGGATGGAGACCTGACTGTGGAGGAAGGCGTGGAGCGCTTGCGCACCTTGCCTTTTGAAGATGTCGGCGTCGCACTGATCGACCACCATCGTGCCCTGCGGCAGGGGATTCCCGAGGTTGTGCTCGGCGAATCCAAGACGGCCGATCAATTGGCGACCATTGTCGGACGCATGGTCGAGCACGGCGGCAACATCCTTGTCACCCGGCTTTCCGAAGAAAAGGCAGGCCGCCTGTCGGACCACCATCCCGATGGGAGCTACGATCCCGTCGCACGCACCTTCTCCATCGTCCAGTCGCCGCTCGAAGATCTCGGCGGCGGCAAAGTCCTGGTTATTTGCGCCGGGACCTCCGATCTACCCGTTGCCCGCGAGGCAGCAAACAGCGCCCGCATGTTTAACAACCGGGTCGAAGAACTGGTCGATGTCGGCGTAGCCGGCATCCATCGTCTGCTGGCTCATACCGATACGTTGCGCGAAGCGGCCGTCATCATCGTGGTCGCCGGCATGGAGGGCGCCCTGCCTTCCGTGGTCGGAGGGATGGTTGACATCCCGGTCATCGCCGTTCCGACTTCAGTCGGCTACGGGGCCTCGTTCAACGGCCTGGCGGCGCTGCTCGGCATGCTCAACTCCTGTGCGGGAGGAGTCACCGTTGTCAACATCGACAACGGCTTCGGCGCCGCCTTTGCAGCGACGCGCATCAACAGGAAAAGGCCCTGATGAACATCCTCTATTTAGATGCATTTTCCGGGATTTCCGGTGACATGATGCTCGGTCTTCTGGTCGACCTGGGCGTCCCCCTGAAGGATATTGAAGCCGACCTGAGCCGCTTGCCTGTTTCAGGATACCGACTGACCTCGAAGCAGGAGAAACGGCACGGTATCGGCGGCACCAGGGTCGAAGTTCTCTGCGAGGGCAAACAGTCGGCTCGAACCTGGTCTGATATCGATCAGATGTTGACAGAAAGTAGCCTGCCAGGACAAACCAGGGAACTGGCTCGCAAGATTTTTCGTATCCTGGGTGATGCTGAAGCCAGGGTGCACCAGATCAGTCTGGAGAAAGTGCATTTTCACGAGGTTGGCGCTGTTGATGCGATTGTCGATATCGTTGGTACTGCGGCAGGTTTGACACGACTGAACCTGGACCGGATCGTCTGCTCTCCCCTGCCTCTCTCGAGCGGCCTGATCAATGCCAGTCACGGCATCGTCCCCCTGCCGGCACCGGCAACCCTCGAAATATTACGCGGCTGCCCGGTGCGTGCCGCCGGCAGCACCCGGGAGTTGGTGACTCCGACCGGCGCGGCAATTGCCAGTGCGGTTGCCGGGTTTGGTCAACTGCCCGCCATGGTCCCGGACCAAGTCGGCTACGGCGTTGGCGGCTGGCAGCTCGAGGATCGCCCCAACCTGCTGCGCGGCGTACTCGGCAGAAGCGGAGCGACCGACGGCCTCGAACAGGATACCGCCGTCGTCCTCGAAACCCACATCGACGATATGTCTCCCGAATTGCTCGGCAGTCTGCTGGAGAAGCTTATGAACTCCGGGGCCTGGGATGCCGGCTTCACTCCTCTGCAGATGAAAAAGAACCGACCGGGCGTGCGCGTAACAGTTGTGACTTCGCCAGGCCGAAAAGAGCGGCTCGCACGCCTTCTGTTGCGGGAGAGCACAGCAACCGGAGTACGGAGCTACGAGACCTCGAGGCTCAAATTGCGCCGCGAGATACATACGGTGCCATCCTCACTTGGCAAAGCACAGGTCAAACTCGCCTTCGAAGGTGAAACGCTGCTACGGATTACGCCCGAGCATGCCAGCTGCGCAGCCCTGGCTGAAGCGACCGGTCGACCCCTGTCCGACGTCTATCGCATCATTACTGAAACCGCCAATCGCCAGTTTGGCCTGGAGGAATAAAAGTGCGTTTTTTAGCCCTGTTCCTCGCCAGCAATGCTGGTCTCGGCTACTCCCCGATCGTCTCCGGCACAGTAGGCACAATCGCTGGCCTGCCAGTGTTCTTCCTGCTGGCCGGGCTCTCCGCGCCACTCTACGGACTGGCATGGCTCATCCTGTTCGCAGTAGCCGTCTGGGCCTCTGAACAGGCCGGTCGGATCTACGGCGTGGCTGACGATGGTCGTATCGTGATCGACGAACTAGCCGGCTACCTGGTCACCGTTGCTTTCCTGCCGTTCACCTGGTGGAATGCGCTGCTCGGCTTCTTCTGGTTCAGGGTTTTCGATATTCTTAAACCGCCCCCGGTCAACTGGATCGACCAAAAGATGAAAAACGGCTTCGGCGTGGTCCTTGACGACGTCCTCGCCGGCGTCTACGCAGCAATCGCCCTGCGCCTGACCCTGTCTTTCCTCAATCTGGATTAATCCATGGATATCGCAGTCCTGACCATCGGCGACGAACTGCTCAACGGCGACCTGGCCGATACCAACACAGCTGCGATTGCCTCGCTGCTGGGTGAACATTCCTTCCGGATCAGAGAATCGGCGACAGTCGGCGACCGTAATCCAGACATTGTTTCCGCTTTGCAGCGCTTGGTGCAGGCCTACAACCTGATTATTGTCACGGGAGGGCTCGGCCCGACCGCAGATGATCTTACGGCTCGAGCGGCAGCCAATGCTTTCGGGCGCAGCCTGAGTCTGAACAATGAGGCGCTTCACCAGATCAGGGCGCGGTTTGCGGCCTGGGGCCGTCCCATGCATCCGCGCAACGAGAAGCAGGCCCTGCTGCCTGCAAAAAGTTCGGTTCTCACCAACCACAGAGGTACCGCCCCCGGATTTCGGATGACCGTTTCCGACGGGGCCTGCCTGTTTTTTCTGCCGGGCGTCCCCTCGGAAATGCGGCCAATGCTGGAAGCGCACGTTCTGCCATACCTGTTGGAGTTCTTCCCGCCACCGGTCCCCGAGGCACGCAGACTGTTTACAGTTTTCGGACTTCCCGAGCCGGAGGTTGAGTCGCGTCTGAACGCAGCAGCGCTGCCGGAGGCAATCTCGATTGCG
>DAOVNV010000024.1 GCA_030630015.1 Desulfuromonadales bacterium
AAAGTCATCGACGGTTTCCTGCTCAATCAGGGGGTGGCCTATGCTGCGTGCCAGATTCTGGCGTGCGACGGCCAGTTGTCCCTGTACACGCAGCAAATTCTGATTTGCTGTTGCCAGTTCCACGCTGACACGCAGCAGGTCGTTGCGGGCAATCAGACCCTGTTCGTAACGCAAGGTGTTGTCCTGTTTTTGCCTTTCAAGTAGTTCGACGCTGGCCAGTTCCGTTTCAACAGTACGTCTGGTGCGGAGTAAATCGATAAATGCTTCCTTAACGGTAAAGACTGTGTCGGCAACTATGCTGTGCAGGCGGTCTTTGGCGGCGGCTTGTGTAGAGGTGGCTTCGTGGAGGCGGAATCGATCTGAACCGCCATTGAACAGGTTATAACTGGCGCTGATTTTGACGCTGCTCAGATCACGACTGGCCAACAATGGGTCTTGATCGCCATACAGGTAGTTATAGCTTGCATCCAGGCGTGGGAAAAAAGGAGACCGGGCTACGCCCGTGCGTGCGGTAGCGGCTTTCTCCAGTGCTATATACTGTTGAACTTCCGGGTTATGAAACAGTGCTTCACTGACAGCCTCATCCATATTCATTGCCAGCGCAGGCGTTATAAACATGGACAGAAGCAGCAGGCTGGTAAACAACAAGCTTCTCATGAGGTTGCCTCTCCATCAATTTCAGATCTTTTTTCCATGCGGATGACGAAAATCAGGATGGCCGGAATCATGAACACAGTAAAAACAGTGGACACAGCCAGGCCACCCAGCAGAACACTTCCCAAGCCCTGGTACATTTCTGCCCCGGCACCCGGCACCAGGACCAGGGGCAGCATTGCGAACAGACTTGTGGTTGCACTCATGTAGATCGGTCGTAGTCGACTGCGGGTTGATTCAAGTACCGCATCCCGGTAGTTCATCCCCTCATGGTGAAAATTGTTCAGAGCCTGGTGAACGATCAGGATAGCGTTATTGACCACCACGCCGACCAGAATGACAAAGCCGAGCATCGTCAGAATGTCCATTGCCTGGTACACGTGTGCGCCGCTCAATGCACCCCATAAGCGCTGAGGCAGCGCACTACTGCTGGCACTGTCATTCAGGGCCAGGTAGACATTGATCAGCCGCAGCCCGAGAAAGCCTCCGGCGCTGGCCAGGGGGACAGTCAGCATGATGATGAACGGGTAGATGAAATTGCCGAACATGGACGACATCAGCAGGTAGGCGATCAGAGCCGCCAGAATGAAATTCCACTTCAAGACCTCGGCCGTTTCCAGCAGTTTATTCGCTGCGCCGCCAAGACGCACATCCAGGCCCTCGAACAGTCCGGCCGAACGCAGCGGGGGAATGATTTGATTGTCGATCATTTCCATCGCCTCCTGAAGCGGCATTTCAACCGGCGGGGTCACTTGCAGAGTTACGGTCCGTTTACGTTCCAGATGGCGGATCTGGTCCATCCCGGTCGTTTCCTGCTTGCGGGCCAGACTGAAAACCTGGACGACCTTGCCCCGAGGTGTTGCCAGTGGTGCGTTGAACAAGTCTTCCGGTGTCTGGATGCTGCCGGCGGTTGATTTGACAACCAGGTCGATTTTCTTTTTACCTTCCTCCTTGTAGTCACCGATCTCGGCCCCGTCCATCAAAACATCCAGAGCGAGGCCAAAATCACGGGCAGTCAGATCGTTGGCTTTCAGACGATCGCGGTCGGGAACGAAGCGAACTTCCGGATAAGTCAATTCAATCGAAGGGACCGGGCGGACCTGGGCCCCGGGCATATTCTGGCTGAGCTGGCCGTACAGGGCTCCGGCGGCTGCGGCAATCTGGTTGAGATTGTCACCACTGACATCCACTTCGACGCTTCGTCCGGAACCGATGTCGTTCTGGAAGACCCCGGGCTGAAGACTGACACCGTACATGCCCGGCAGGGAGTAGATCATGCGATTGAACAAGGGGAGAAGCTCCCGGGCGCGATCCCATTCTTCAGCCATTCCTCCAACGATCATGAAGCCTTCCTGACCCACGTAGAACATGTCTCTTATAGCAGGCAGGCCGTCTTTTTGGTGACCTATGTGAGGTTTAGCCATTTGAAAAAGGGTGCGGCCTATTTCGGTCCGTTCCGCAACGGAGAGCCCGGGCGGCGGCACCAGGATGCTGAGAACGAAGTTGCGGTTTCCCTGGGGCAGGTATTCTTGTTTGGGCATCAACACAACGACCGTGGTGATCGCCAAGGCCCCGAGCAGGGAGACTGTTGCCAGGCGGGTTGCCCAACTGCGGGTCGCAAGCGTAACCAGGCTCATCAGAAAGTCTGATATCCGTTGACCGACACGTTCCAGGTGTTGGGTTGCCTGGAGTGGTTTGCGTTTGGCCGAGGACAGCAATTTGTTGGCAAACATCGGGATGACCGAAACCGAGACCAGCAGACTCAGTGAAACCGCTGCAACCACGGCGATGGCGATGTCGCGGAACAGCTGTCCGGCTTCTTCCTGGATAAAGACAACCGGCAGGAAAACCGCCAAGGTGGTGACCGTGGAGGCCAGTACGGCGCCCCAGACTTCCCTGGTGCCGTCGTAGCAGGCGTCAAACGCGGATTTTCCCATTTTAAAATGCCGGTCAATGTTTTCAATGACCACGATAGCATTATCGACCAGCATGCCGACTGCAAATGCAATTCCGGCCATGCTGACCACGTTGAGATTGCGTCCCATCAGATCAAGCAGGATAAATGTGCCGATGATACTGATTGGGATCGCTATACCGACGACCAGGGTCGCCCGGATGGAACGCAGAAAAATCAGCAGGACCGTTGCTGCAAGCAGGCCGCCGAAGACAATGTTTTGCTTGATCAGGTCGATGGCGCTGCTGATGTAGAAACGCTCGTCGTAGACCCACTCGAAATGCAAACCGTTCGGATGCATTTTTTCGTCGTTCAACCGAATGATCGTCTCTTCGAGCTGGTCGGTCATCTCCAGAATATTAATGCCTGCTTCGGGTCTGACCCCCAGGGCAATGCCATTGGTCCCGTTGTGCAGGACGATCCCTTCCTGTTTGGCAAAGCCGAATTGAACCTTCGCAATATCGCCGACTGTGATTCGACGTTGGCCACTCGACTTCAGGACGACGCTACGGATGTCTTCGGGGGTTTTGAACTCCGCTGTGGTGCGGATTCGAAAATTGCGCCGGCCGACGCCCATGGTCCCTGCCGAGTAATTGATGTTTTCACTGTTCAGGACGTTGATCAGGTTGGTGATTGTCAGCTGGTACGCAGCCAGTTTTTGCGGATCAACCACAACGTGCATTTCCGACGCGGTGCCCCCGCCGACAAACAGGTCGGAAACGCCTTTGACGCGTTCGAGATGCTGGCTGATTTCGTCCTCAAAATAGGTCAGATAGCTTTCGACCGGACGTTGATTATCTTTGGTGGTCTGGAGAATGATCCAGACTACGGGCGAAGCCGACGCCCCCGAGGCAGTGACGACCGGTTTGTCGACTCCGTCAGGGTAGGCTGGTACCTCGTTGAGCTTGTTGGAAACTCTAAGCAGGACATCATCAACATTCGTGCCGACCTTGAATTTGAGCGTGATCGAGCCCTGGCTGTTACGCGAGGTGCTCTCCATTTCCACCAGGTTTGGCAGACCCTTGAGTGTGTTCTCCTGTTCTTCGATTATCTCCCGTTCGATCTCGTAGGGAGTTGCTCCGCGCCAGACCGTGGTGACGGTAATCTCCGGTTCAACAACCGAGGGACTCAATTGATACGGAATCCGATTGAGGCTGATCAGACCAAACATCACGATCATGATGATGATGGACAAAATAGTGACGGGGCGCAGAATGGAAGATTTGATCAGGTCCATGGTTTATTGTCCGGTCCGGACGGGCTGTCCGTTGCGAATTCTGGCGTTACCCTTGACGATGACCTGCTGACCTGATTTAAGACCTGGGCCTGAAACTGCAGTCAGCATGCCTGAGTGACCATCGATTTGTACGGGGATCATATTGGCCAGGCCTTCATTAATGGTGAAGACCACATTCTGTCCGAAACTGTTGATCACCGCATCCCTCGGGACCAGCAAGCCTTCTTTTGGTAGAGCGATTGGTAAAGAGATGCGGGCCTCCATGCCTTCGATGAGCCACGTGGCATCCTCTATTTTGAACTTGGCGTTGAAAGTGCGGGTTGCAATGTCCCCTTTCGGGATAACCGTCACAAAGCGAGCCCTTAACGGCTTGTCAGCCACAGTCAGTTCGACGGTTTTGTCGGGGTCAAGGAATTCGATCATGTCGGCGGGAATATCCACGAGAACTTCCAGGTTCCGGTTGTCTGCCACCGTTGCAATCGTGCCGCCAGTATCGACCCATTCACCTTCGACGACCGGGATTTGAATAATGATCCCGTCAAAGGGTACGCGGATGGTTTTTTTCGCCTGTTCCAGAAGGAGGTGGTCCAGCTTGGAGGAAAGGATTGTTGCCAGCTTTTCCAGGCGATCGACACGAGTGTGATACGCCTCGTATTCGGTAGTGGCAATTGCGTCCTGCTGGTGCAGGGTTGCTATCCGGGAGAAGTCCCGTCGGGCTTGTTCCAGATCGATCTCATTCTGTTCAAGTGTGGCACGGGTTCCTGCGACGTCGGTTTGTAGCAGGGCGTCATCCAGCCAAACCAGGCGATCACCCCGGTTGACGGTCTGGCCATCATCCCGAAAGACACGACCGACCTTGCCGCTGACTTCGGCAGCAACCTGGGCTGTCCGTGCGAAATAGACAGTGCCGATGAACGAGGCTACGGGCTCAGCCATACCGGTAATGACCTCCGAAGTTGCCACCAGCATGGGCGGCGGTCCTCCGGCGGGTTTTTGGGCCTTATCCTCTGCCAGAGCCAGGGGGGTTACGAGCAGCATGACCAGGCTGATAAGTAACAGTTTAGATGGTTTGTTCATGATCATTGCTCCCGATCCCCCGCAGGGAAAATTCCGTAATATGCTTGATGATTATTTCAATGAAGTCGTTTTCGTCTTCAGGTGCGGTCTGCGTCCGGATACCCTCCCGCATGTAAATAAAATGCAGAACTTGGCCGGTAATGCTGCTTGCGCAGAAAGCCGCGTGATGCTCGCTGAGCTGGGGAAGTGCCAGTAGGATGGCTTCGCGCAGGCATTTGCTGATCGGCAGTGCCAGTTCAGACGCGACCAGGTCGGTTGCGACAGCATCTGGGCTCATTTCCTGGTAGATCATAGCGAGGAGGCGCTTTTGATCGATCGGATCCAGAATGTCATCGAAAAAACTACGTACATAGGCATCGATGATTTTTGCCAGATCAGGAGGTGCGGATGAATTGTGGATGACCTGGTTGATACGGTCCGTTTTGTGACGGACGATATCGCGGAAGCGGCGCTGCAGTACAGCACGGTACAGGTTGTTCTTGCCGCCGAAGTGGTAATTGATCGCAGCAACATTCACTGCGGCTTGGTCAGTGATTTCCCTGATGCGTACGCGCTCATATCCCTTGGAAAGGAAGAGCTGTTCCGCAACATTCAGAAGAATGGCTTTTGTGTCTTTTTGACTGTTTATTCCGGGCATAATCCCCTCATGTTCAAGCACTGTTTTAAACATTGTTTGAGGGCGTGTCAACAAAGAAAAACAGGTTGTTTGAGTGCTGAGTTCCCGCTGTTGCCGAAGACTATGGTGGACTGACTGGGTGTTGGACGATGAGGGAGGAGAAGCAAGAGGGCGGACACTTGGAGTGTGCCCGCCCTTTTGCAGTGTTTTCGAAAAAGTTGTTGAACTGTTCAAGGGCCGGTTTCAAATGCATCCGTCCGGCTCAGATCTTCTGACAGACTGCTAAAATTCGAACCCGGAGTCCTTGTCGTCTTTGTTCTGGTCCGGGTTCTCCCCGGCCGGCACGGTTTCGCTATCGATGCCGAAAGGCTGCTGTATGTTTAAATCGTCCTGATCTGCTCCGAGGTCGATGCTGGCGCTGTCTGCTGCGGTCTCGTCCGAGGTGAAGGTGTCTTGTTCTTCCTCGTCCAGAAAATCGAACCCGAAGTCGGTGCCGTTGTCTTCCACTGCTGCGGGTGCGGTCTCATCTGCTGCAGCTGATTCCAGAAACTGGCTCGCCGGTTGGTCCGGGGAGAAAAAGCCCCGCAGATTGAATTTTGCCTTGTGGTCATTCAGATCCTGGCCGCATTTTTTACAACTGTCCGGATGATCAAAACTGTGGTATCCGCATTTCGGGCATTTCATGGCATCTCCTTGCTTGCCTGGGGGGTACGGTGTAAATCCCCATAAAGATACTGCAAAATGCTGACTGTTGCCAACCCTGCAGTTTCCGTGCGCAGAATTCGCGGCCCCAGGTGGACTGGCTGGTAGCCGCAATTTTCTATTTGTGCAATCTCATCCGCTGCAAAGCCGCCTTCGGGACCGACCAGAAGTGTGACTCCCACAGGCCGCTGTGGCGGCAGCGCACTGGCCAGCGGCAGGGCTCCAGCTTCCCAGAGAACCAGGCGCAAATTTTCCGGTCTCGACTGCAGTGCCCGGGTCAGGGGCTCTACCTGTTCGAGTTGCGGCAACACGCTGCGACGGCTCTGCCGGGCCGCTTCGCTGATAATTCTGTTCCAACGCTGATAGCGTTTGGACAGGCGCAGTGGATCAGGCTGGGGGACGGAACGTCTGGTCAGAACCGGTTGAAATGAGGTCACGCCGAGTTCCGTTCCCTTTTGCAGGATCAGATCCAGTTTGTCGCCCTTAGGGAGTGCCTGCAGCAAGTGAACCGGCAGGGCCGTTTCGGTTTCCTGCCAGCGCTCCAGCACCAGGGCTCGTGCATTGTCCCGCGCAATTGTCTCCAGTTGGACCCGGCAGCACAGCCCGGTGCCGTCGAGAAGGATCGCCTGATCCCCCTCTTTCAGGCGCAAGACCTGTTTAAGATGGTGCAAGGGCTCGTCAGTGACGAAGACAATCTCGTCTCCAAGGCTGTTTTGCGGGAGAAAAAAACGGGGAATTTCAGCCATCATAACGATATGTCAGGCAGGACCATCCATCGCGACGGTCAGTTTTTGTCAAGGTCACCGGAAAGGCTTTGAAGGCTCCAATGACTTCGGCTTCCTGCTCATTGAGTATACCGGAAAGAGCAAGATGCCCTCCAGGTTGCAGGTGTGCAACCAATGATGCCCCGAGACGGATATTTTCTTTTGCCAGAATATTGGCCAGAACCAGGTCGAAGCGGCCCGGAATTTCGTCAAGTGGAGCTTCGGTGACGGTAATTCGGTCGTCAAGGCTGTTCTGGAGAATGTTTTCGGTGGCGACCAGGCGGGCTTCAGGGTCAATGTCGCAAGCGAGAACATGGTTTGCGCCGAGAGCCGCAGCTGCCAAGGCAAGAATGCCGGATCCGGTTCCGACATCGAGAACCGCCTCAGGAGATACTGGGCCTTCCGCAAGGCGGGCAAGCATATCAAGACAGAGACCGGTCGTAGCATGCGTACCGGTGCCGAAGGCACGGCCGGGGTCGAGAGTCAGAACGACTTGCTGGCCGGTCGGAGTCCAGTCCGACCAGGAAGGACGGATGACCAGTTTTTGCCCTACCAGAAAGGGCGGGAAGTGCTGCTGCCAGTTCGTGTCCCAGTCTTCAGTTGCCAGCCTTATGCACTCCGGCAGCGCTGGAACCAGAGCGGGGAAGAAAGCGGACATTTCCACCAGGCGCTCGCGGATACTATCCTGTAAGTTACCAACGTCTGATGTGTCGGGGAAATAGGCGCGCACCACAATTTCTCCGTCCGGGAGATCGACATCTTTCGGCACATCAAACGTGTCGAGAGCCTGTTCGATAATGTTGATGCCGCTACAACCAAGTTCGAAGAGGGTCTGTCCGAGCAGTTCCGCCGCACTTGACGGAACCCGGATCCTCATTTCCAGCCAGTAATCTTGCATGGGGCCTGTTTATCGGAGTTCCTTGTCAATTGCAATAGAAAATCTTGACGAAATGACTCCATTTAACGATAATACCCATTCTTAATGAGGGGATAACTTATCTGGTATTTTGTCTGTGCTTTCAGCTTTTCCGGCGCTCTGCCAGAGGAGTTTCACCCGGAATACAGATGTTTTAGTGCCGTGGATGTGGTTGCTTTTTCATTAGAGTCTGTTAGAATTCCGTGGTGATTTGACGAGGATGAGCATGACGACCGCACAGCCGATTTACCTGCTTTCAGATGCGACCGGAGAAACGGCTGAGAAGATGGTCATGGCCGCCTTGACCCAGTTTCGTGACAAGGTTGTCCGGATCAAGCGGATCAACAATGTTCGTACCAAGAACCAGGTCTACGAGGCTTTGGACGAGGCGCTCGCCAAGCGCGGCCTGGTTGTTTACACTATTGTCAACCGCGAACTGGCCCAGCTGATTCACGATGAATGCGACAGCCTGGGGCTGATCAATGTAGACCTGTTGACCCCTGTCCTGCTGAAACTGGCGCAGTATCTCGGACGTTCTCCGAAAGAAATGCCGGGGTTGTTTCACGGGGTCGATGATGCCTATTTCAAGAGGGTTGAGGCAATCGAGTTCACGGTCAAGCATGATGACGGCCAGGAACCGAGGAATTTGCATCTTGCCGAGATTGTTCTGGTGGGAATTTCCAGAACCAGCAAGACTCCCCTGTCCATCTACCTGGCGCATCGAGGCTGGAAGGTGGCCAATATCCCGCTGGTCAAAGGGATTGATCCTCCCCCTCAACTGTTCGAGGTTGATCCCCGTCGGGTCGTCGGCCTGGTCGTCGACCCTCAGCGCTTGGCTGAGGTGCGTGCCGCACGCTTGCGCAACCTGGGGCAGGACCCCCGGGTCGCTTACGCGGATTACGAAGAGATCGAAGAGGAACTGACCTATGCGCGGAAAATTTTTCGGAGACATCCGTGGGTGGTGATTGATGTTTCGGAAAAGGCTGTTGAGGAGACCGCCAACGAGGTTCTGGTTAAGCTTAACCTCAAATAATTTAAACCCTTCAGGTTTATTGCGAAGATAAAGGAGTTTTATCATGCGTGTCCTGGTTGTAGAAGATGAAAAAAAAGTTGCCGGCTTTATCCAGCGCGGTCTGGAAGGGGAAGGCTTTTCGGTAGAAGTTGCCAACGATGGGGAAACCGGTGTCGCGATGGCGGAAGCCGGCACACACGATCTGATTCTCATGGATATCATGCTGCCGAAGTTGGACGGTCTGGGTGCCATTCAGCAGATTCGGAAAAAAGGGGTGAAGTGCCCGGTTCTTTGCCTGACCGCCAAGGACACGGTTGAAGATATCGTTGCCGGTCTCGATTCCGGCAGCGATGACTATCTGACCAAGCCTTTTGCCTTTGCGGAATTGCTGGCCAGGGTTCGTGCCCTGACCCGTCGGGGCGGCGACGACCGCGGTGCGGAAATCAGCTATGCCGATCTGCGACTCGATCCCGTTGCCCATAAGGTCTGGCGCTCCGACCAGGAAATTGACCTGACCACTAAGGAGTACGCTCTGCTCGAATACCTGATGCGTAATCCGGAGAAGACCCTGACGCGGACCATGATTGCCGAGCAGGTGTGGGATTATACCTTTGATTCTTTTACCAACATTATTGATGTGTACGTAAACTATCTGCGCAAAAAAGTGGATCGTGATTTCGACAAGAAACTCATCCACACGGTGCGCGGTGTCGGCTACGTTCTGAAAGAGGAATAGCTGTTACTGCAGATTTCGGCAGCCAACAACCACCTATACTCTTAGATTTCAGGCGAGGCATTTGTCTATTCACCCGCAGAATTCCATCCGTTTTCGGCTGACTTTCTGGTACACGCTGACGCTGGCCGTCATCCTGGCGGCCAGCGGCCTGTTTTCATACTATTACTTTTCCTTCAGCCTGCGGCAGCAGGTCGATGTCCAGCTGCGTGAGATCACTCGCCAGATTGACCGGCATCATGCAGACCTCTTCGCGCCCGGGGGGGACGTTGTTGATTGCCAGCAACTTCAGAATCTCATTCACCAGTTCAACTGGGACGCCTTTATCCAGTTGCGCACAGAAAAACTGCGGGCCAGTTGCTCTTCCGAAAACCTGATGGGAGAGGAACTGGCCTTTGGAGCCGTTGCCCGCCAGCAGGTGCGTTGGTTGAGCCAGCACCTGGAAACGGTTGCAATGAATACCGGGCTTAGCCGGCGTGTGATTTCCCACCCGGTTATTGACAAGAACAAGCTTGTCGGCGTGGCTCAGATTGCCATCTGTTTTGGCTCCTCTGAAAAGACGATCAATCAGCTGCGCCTGATCTATCTTTTGGTTGGACCTTTTGCGATTATCTGGCTCGGGGTGGGCTGCTGGTTCCTGGCTGACCGGATGATCTACCCGATGATCGCTATTACGGAATCGGCGCACGGCATCAATGCCGAGAATCTTGAGCGACGACTGCCTACCGGCGGCCATCAAGATGAGCTTGGCCGCATGGTTGTGTCTCTCAACAGGATGCTGGAACGTATCGAGGATCAGTTCCAGAGGGTCAGGCAGTTTTCCGGTGATGCATCGCATGAATTGCGCACGCCGCTGACCATTCTGCGTGGTGAAACCGAGGTTGCCATGCGCTGGGCGAAGACCCCTGAAGAGTTTCGTGAGATGCTGACTTCCAATGTGGAAGAGATCGACCGCATGGAACGCATCATCGAGAACCTGTTGACCCTGTCCAAAAGTGAGGTTGGCGAACTTCCTCTCGAGATCAGGGAATTCAGTCTCAGCGATCTGATCCAGGGCTTGTATATCCAGAGTAAAATTCTTTGTGAGCCTAAGCAGATTTCGATCAGTCTTGACTACCAGGCCGAAAAGGAAGTTCTCATCCAGGGTGATGAACTGCGTCTGCGGCAGATGTTCCTCAACCTGATCTCAAACGGCATCAAGTATACGGAGGAGGACGGCTCCCTGACCATTCGCTTCAGCCTTGACGGAGAGATGGCCCGGATAGAGATTGAGGACACCGGGATCGGCATGGAGCCTCGCCACTTGTCGCGCATTTTTGACCGTTTCTACCGGGTAGACAAGGCCAGGAACCGCATGGATGGAGGGACCGGCCTCGGATTGTCCATCGTCAAATGGATTGCAGTCGCGCATGGCGGCAGCGTCACGGTCACCTCGGTTCTGGGAGAGGGCAGCACCTTTGTCGTGCTTTTGCCCGTTGCCGGGCCGGACAAGGACAATCTTTATTCCCAGGCAATTTCCGGTTAAGTACAGACTGCCCCGGACTGCGCATTTCAACAGGTGCTTTCTGTGGGCCTGCCGATTGACAGGGTCGTTTGCGGTTATTACACTTGATCGTATAACTACTAGGTGGGAGGTCCACGTGATTACTTATACGATACGTCTGTTTACCCTGTTCGCTTTTATCCTGACCGGTCTCCTTGCGGGGAGCTCGTTCGCCCAGCCCCCCGATTTCGTGCAGTTGGCCGAGCAACTCAAGCCGTCTGTCGTCAATATCAGTACGGCGCAGACCGTCAAGCCACGCACCCCGGCATTTCCCCGTCCAGGCTCCCCGGGCAACGATATGTTCGAGGAGTTCTTCGAGAAATTTTTCCGCGGCCACCCGCAGACGCCACGCAAAAAGCGCGCTCTCGGTTCCGGGTTTATTATCTCGAAGGATGGTTATATCCTGACCAATGGTCACGTGGTCGAAGATGCTGATGTGATCAAGGTCAAACTGTCCGACGGGCGCGAGTTCGACGGCGAAGTCCGTGGTCTCGACCCCAAGCTGGATCTGGCCCTGATCAAGATCGAAGCGGGAGAAGGCCTGCCGGTGGCTGAACTGGGCGACAGCGATTCGCTGAAGGTTGGAGAGTGGGTCATGGCGATCGGCAACCCCTTCGGTCTGGAACAGACCGTGACCGTCGGCATCGTGTCCGCCAAGGGACGTGTGATCGGAGCTGGTCCCTACGATAACTTCATCCAGACCGATGCGTCGATCAACCCCGGCAATTCGGGCGGGCCGCTGTTCAACGTTCGCGGTGAAGTAATCGGCATCAATACCGCGATCATTGCCGGAGGCCAGGGAATCGGCTTCGCCATTCCAGTCAACATGGCCAAGCAGATTATTCCCCAGTTGCGCGATGACGGCCATGTGACGCGCGGCTACCTGGGAGTGACGGTCCAGCCCCTGACCGAAGAACTGGCCGAATCTTTTGGCATGGACGAGCCCAAGGGCGCGCTGGTCAATGAGGTCATCGAGGGCTCTCCCGCCGAGGAAGCCGGTCTCAAGCGAGGCGACATCATCCTGAGCTTCAATGGCCAGGAGGTCAACGAACTCAATGACTTGCCGCGGATCGTCGCAAACACTCCCGTGGACGAGAAGGTCAAGGTCAAAATTTTCCGCAAGGGCAAGGTGCGAGAAGTCAAGGTGAGGGTAGGACGGCTTGACGATGGTCAGGAGCCGTTGGCTTCCGGTCCGGACAAATCGGAGGGTGTGCTTGGTCTTTCCGTTGCCAACCTGACGCCGGAGCTGGCCGAGCGCTACTCTGTCAAGGAGAGCCGCGGCGTCCTGGTCACGGCGATAGATCCGGATGGCTCCGCTGCTGAGGCTAATTTGCGGATCGGTGACCAGATTCTCGATGTGAACGACCAGGAAGTCACTTCGGTGCAGGAATTCGAAGCGGCTGTCGGCAAGCCAGGCAAAGGCAAGGTGGTGCGGCTGTTGATCCAGCGCCGGGAGACCCTGTTCTTCACGACGGTGGAAAACGATTAAAATCCCTAAGCCCCCGCCATTCAGCGGGGGCTTCGTTGTATGAGGGTTAGACCCGCCTTGAGGCCAAGTCGAACTTGTTCAGGACTTCAGGCTTACGCATGCCTTGCTGCAGGTGTGTCAGGAAGGTCTTTTCAGTGAGGGTCGGGATTTTGTCCTGCAGCTGAATCAGCGAAATCCGGTTCACCATGTTCTTCTTTGAGGTGACAATCGGAACGATCGACCCGTTGCCGATCTCGGTCCAGACCAGGTGAGCCGAGGTGATCCCCATTCCCATTCCCAGCTTTATTCCCGAAATCAAGGCTTCGTGGCTGTTGATCATCAGCACGATATTCAGTTTCGGTGCGGACTTGTTGAAATAATGCCTGAACCAGTGCATCAAAATCGCCAGATCATCTTCGTCGGAAAGAAAATCCTTGCTGATCAGGTTCTGGAAAGAATGGTCGCCGTTGATCTCCCGTTGATAATATTTTTCGGAGCAAGCCAGCACCAGTTCCTCCTTGATCAAAGGGTCGATGCTGAAGATGTCCGGGTTGCCCAGGAATTGGCCTTTGCTCTGGAAAACATCAACCAGGGCAAAATCAAGCTCCCCGGCCTGCAGCAGGGCCATGAGCGGAGAGGCTTCCTCGAATTTGAGGGCAAAGGTGACCTCCGGAAAATTCTCGCGGAACGAATGGCAGAATTGCGGCAGAAACTCCTTCCCAAATTCTTTCGGTGCCCCGATTCGTAGATTTCCGGAGGGCCTGTCCAGGGGTTGCCGGATAGATTCAACTCCTTCCTGCAGGTTTTCTACAAAGGGTTTGACGATTTGAAAAAGTCGAGTCCCTGCTGCTGTGGGAACCAGCTTTTTGTGCAGCCGAGTGAACAGGGGTGCTTTGAGCTCGGCTTCGAGCTTTTGGAGCTGCTGACTGACCGCCGGTTGGGAGAGGTGCAGCTTGTGTGCTGCGGCAACAATGCTGTTCAGCGCATAGATATGGTGGAAAACTTTGAGACGGTTGAAGTCTGGGAGCATAAGTTCAGCCTATCCTATACTTAATAAAGATTGTTTTTACTTATACACCAGTGTGTTCTATGATTCAACTCAAAGAGTGCTGCTGCAGGTCAACAATGAACAGGGAGGACGCCATGACATTCTTATTGATAATCGGAGTAGTCCTCGTTGTCGTGCTGGCTATTCCGAGGCTGGCTAACCTTGACGCACGGAGAAGCAAGAGCCGCATTCTGAATGCCGACTGGCTGGCTGACGAAGACAAGTTCAGGATTATCTCCCGCTGGGGGGCGCAGTATTGAGCTTGGCGAGAGATTGAGATGTAAAAACGGGGTCTGATTAAATTCAGGCCCCGTTTCTGTTGCAGACCTTATTCAGAGGATCAAGCTCGTCGATTGTTCCCTGGGCATGGGAGCGGCCATGAAGAAACGCTTGCCTTCACCAGATTCGGCCAGGACCCTGATTTCGTCCTGATCCTTACCCTTGCCATAAGAGGCTGTGATCGCTCCGGCCATTTCGATATCCGCATCGTTCGGTTGACCGGATACCAGGCCGACCGGTCCGGTAATGCCGGGTGTGTGCAGCAGGACGTGTTCCGGTTTGGCTGCAGCACAGATCTTTTCGTTGTCACTCTGATGACGACCGAGGGTCAGTTTCGCCTTGTCAGAGAGGCGAAACTGCCGGCCGATCTTGAGCAGTTCCACTTCGGCGGCAGAACAGTCCGGCTGATGATCGAAGAGATCGCGCAAGCGGTCAGAGAAATGCTTTTCGGTGAGCAGGCAGCCGCCGCCGGAGGACGGATAGTCAACCAGCTCCCATTCGCGGGCCAAGGCTTCCTGCCTTTTCCTGGAACGCCCCTGGATATCGAGCAGCTGATCGCGATCGACCAGTCCCTGCTCCTCCATAGGAGTGATCGGCAGCGCTTTTGCACTGAGAGGGCGCAGGATACGATCCGGGTGGCCGGAAAAATTGGCGACCGAGCGCAGGGCGTTGGCATTCTGACTCATCGGGCGCTGGCCGAGAACTTCTCCGGAAAAGAGGAAATCGTAACCGTCTCTCGCCATGATCTCGCCGGCCAGGCGGAACATCATGGCGTGGCAGTCGATGCAGGGGTTCATATTCTTGCCGTAACCGTAGCGGGGGGCCTTGAGCATCTCCAGATGCACCTCGCTGATGTTCTCGATCAGCAGGGGGATCTCCATCTGCTCAGACATCTGTTTCGCCTTGCTGCTGCCGAAAAAGGGGGTAACGAATGTGATGCCGGTGACCTCAACCTGCTGGCGTTTCAGACAAAGCGCCGCGAGACAGCTGTCCAGACCGCCGGAAAAAAGGCCTAGTGCTCTACTCATGAAACGACTCCTTAATAAACCCCTAACGAACACCCAGATCCACAATTTGCCCACGGATCCAGGTAACAAAAAAACTGTGGATACCACGATTGTAGCACAGTGATCAAGTATGAAACCTGGCCTCGTGAGTAATCGACGGGACCAGCTGGAAGAGAGACCAGTTTCCTTGACAAGCTGGACGAGCTTCTGCCAGAATGAGCGTCAGTTTTCTCAGGGATTCGGGGGTTGAAATGGCCAAAATCA
>DAOVNV010000276.1 GCA_030630015.1 Desulfuromonadales bacterium
AACGGGCCTGATCAACGATCCCCGCCATGAGCTGTTCGGTCAATCGGTCGCGGGCAAGGTCCTGGTGTTCCCCATTGGCAAGGGCTCGAGTACCGGTTCGCTGATGATGCTGGAGTTGGCCAGGGTGAACAAGGCTCCCGCAGCTATGATCAACCTCAAGACGGAACCGATCCTGGCGACAGGACCGATCGTCTGTAAACATTTTTACGGTAAAGAAATCCCGGTGGTCACTGTCGAGGAAAGTTCCTTCGAGAGACTGGCAACCGGGCAGCATGTGAAGGTGGAGGCGGCGGCCGGCAGGGTCGTCATTATTTCCGGAGGTCGTGAGGATGAAAAACTGGCGCGCGCCTGAATACTGGCAGAAGATCACAACGATTGATGCACATACGGCCGGTGAGCCGTTTCGCGTGATAACCGGAGGTTTTCCGGACCTGGAAGGGACGACGATCCTGGAAAAACGCCGCTTTGTGACAGAGCGCTATGACCATCTGCGCAAAACATTGATGTGGGAGCCGCGCGGCCATGCTGACATGTACGGCTGCCTGGTGACTCCTCCGGTGACGAAGGGTGCCGATTTTGGCGTGCTGTTCATGCACAACGCCGGCTTCAGCACCATGTGCGGCCACGGCATCATTGCCATGACCACGGTGGCCCTCGAAACCGGCCTGGTGCCTGTGCAAAGTCCGGTGACAACGGTCAGGATCGATACGCCGGCCGGCCTGGTGACGGCCCACGCCCGTATTGCGGAAGGGCGGGTTGCAAGCGTGTTCTTCCACAACGTGCCCTCCTTCGTCATTGACCTGGACCAGACAGTCGAAGTCCCCGGCCTCGGTACGGTGCGCTATGATCTGGCCTTTGGCGGCGGATTTTATGCCTATGTCAAGGCCGCCGAGGTCGGGCTTGCCGTCAGGCCGGAAAATGTGCACGCCCTGATCGACACGGGCATGGCGATCAAACGGGCCGTGATGGCCAGCCGCACCGTCCCGCATCCCTTCGAAGATGACCTGAGTTTTCTGTACGGCACCATCTTTGTCGATGAATCCGGGAAAGAGGGGGTGCATTCCCGCAATGTCTGCATCTTTGCAGAAGGTGAAGTCGACCGTAGCCCGACCGGGACTGGCGTCAGCGGTCGGCTGGCCATCCATCATGCCCGCGGCGAGATTGAAAAGGGCGAAGCGATCACCATCGAGAGCATCATCGGCTCTGCTTTCACCGGTAGAGTGACAGAGGTGACGACTTTCGGCCCCCATCAGGCGATCATCCCCGAGGTAGAGGGCAGCGCCTACATCACCGGTCGCCATGAATTCCTGGTCGATCCGGCAGACCCGTTGGGCGGTGGGTTTATCATGCGTTAATTTTCCGTGCGTGACTTGCCCTGCGGGCTTGAAGAGGCGTAAAATGATTTTTTAAGGATATTGTCGAAAACAAGTTAGCCACTAAGACACCAAGGCACCAAGAAGGAATTCAACACAAACACTGAGCCTGCAGAAGAACATTTAAATATGACATCAAAAAAATCAGGGCTTTATGTTCCTTTGAATTTGTTTTTCTTCGTGCCTTGGTGTCTTGGTGGCAAGGTAAGCTTGGCGGCAAAGTAATCTTTGTTTGGTTGGATAGTTTTTTGGATTTTTCTGCCCAACAGCTATTCCATAGGAAGTGGTTCAATGAAGCAGCAAGAAAATAATCAAATTCCGCAAAGAAAAGCTTCCGCCGAAGGCAACTTCTACGCGGTCAGTATCAATACGGTTGGTCCGGGGATGAACGAGCGGGTCCAACGGCTGCGTAAACTGAGCGTCGAGGCCGAGCACACCCTGTCGATCGAACGAGCTTTGCACGAAACCGCCTTTTACAAGGAGAACTACGGCAAATATTCGATTTCGGTTCTGCGGGCGATGAATTTCTTCGACCACTGCCAGCAGAAGACCC
>DAOVNV010000124.1 GCA_030630015.1 Desulfuromonadales bacterium
TGCCCTCGCTGAGATGCTGATGAATAGTTACAGTTTAAAACACGCCTCACTCCTTGTCTGCCTCTGGTTCTCTCACAAACCGGTACCCCCTGCCCCTCACGGTCTGGAAGTAACGGGGAGTTGACGGATCCACCTCGAAATATTTGCGCAGGCGCACAATAAAATTGTCCAGTGTCCTGGTTTCCGTGTCACCGGCAACGCCCCACACCGATTGCAGCAGTTGCGTCCTGGCCAGCACCTGGCCCTCTGCAGCAAAGAAAGTCTCCAGCATTTTGCATTCAAGTCCGGTCAGGTTGATTTCCCCCTGCGCAGTGGTCGCCCGCAATTCCGTAAGATCAACCAGATTCGCACCGAAACGATAAGGCCCCCCATTGATTGCAGTCGGGCGATACCAGCCCGAACGTCGCAGCATGCCTCGCACCCGCAGCAGGAACTCATCCAGGCTGAACGGCTTGGTAAGATAGTCGTCTGCACCCTCACGCAATCCGGCAATGCGATCCTGTTCTTCACTCAGGGCAGTCAACATCAGAATCGGCAACTGCTGGTTATGCTGGCGCATTTTCCGGCAGACGTCCAAGCCGTTACAATCAGGCAACATCAGATCAAGGATGACCAGATTGAATTCCTCCCGCTTAAAATGAGCCAGTGCCGCGGATCCAGTATCGACATGGGTCACCCGGCAACCGTCCTGTTTCAGGTTGAAAACCAGACCCTGTGCTATATGTGCTTCATCTTCGACGAGAAGGATATGCGGCTGGTTCATGATGCCTCCTCCCTCGCAATTGCCGGCAAATAGATGTGAAAAGTTGTCCCCAGATTCGGCCCCGGGCTTTCAACGACGACCCTTCCGTGATGCCGCTTAACAGTGGCTTTGACGATGAACAAACCAAGTCCGGAACCTCGAATATTTTCGTTTTTGCGCCGGACCCGGTAAAAAACCTTGAAGATTTTCTTAAGATGTTGCCCTTCCAGTCCCCGGCCTCTGTCCGAAAGTGAGAAATGACACTTATCATCCTTCAAATCGAGGCTCACGGTGATATCCGGAGAACCACCCGAATAGAGAATGGCATTTTCCAACAGATTGCGGAAAACCGTCTCCATCGCATCCTTATCGATCAGGGCATACAGGTCAGGAGTAATCTTCAGCTTCATTTTGCCGGCCCGCGGCAGGTTATACTGACGCGGATGAAAATACTTTTCTACCAAATCGGAAAAGTTGATCGTCTGGAGATTGAGTCGCCAGTGTTTCTGCTCAATGCGACTGGCGGAAAGCAGATTGTTGATCAGGCTATTGAGACGATTAGTATCACCCTGCATGGTTTCAAGAAAGACCAGCCGCTGTTCGGGAGAAGGGTCATGGCGGCGAATCGTCTCCAGATGCAATTGCAAGGATGCCAGGGGGGATTTAAGCTCATGAGTTACTTGGGAAATGAACTGTTTCTGCTCGCGAATCAAGGCAGCCTGGCGCGTCCAGTATACGAAAATGACATAAACTCCGACCAGAATGGCGACCAACAGCAGCAACCCCTCGACCAAAATCACCCAATCCGGACTGCCGTGCAGCAACTCGGGACTGTATTTTTCAGCCAATTCGCGCAATTTACGGTGCTGACCCAGGAACCAGTCGAGCCAGACCACAACAACCAGAATCCACGCCAACTGGATTCCGATAAAAGCCATCAGGGGATTAAACAGTTTTTTCCACAGTCCCATGGTGCGGTTTTAACATCTCGACACGACTGTCGACAAGCGCTATGTGTTTTTATGAAGTTTTTACAGGTAACTATTCAGCATCTCAGCTAGGGCATGTGGTCTACAGCCATTGCCTGCGTCCAATGTTGTCACTTAACTTCCCGCAAGCAACAGCTATAGCCCACATGCCGTGCGGTTAGTCAGACAGCTGAATAGTTACTTTTACAGAACTATTACATTAGATGGCAGCCGCATTTGCTAACATGCGCTAATCAAAACCAGCCTGTCAACATTTGATCAAGGAGTTGTGATGCGCATCGGAAAACATGAAGTCGTTCATCCATTAATCCAGGGAGGGATGGCTGTCCGAATCTCCGGCGCTCGACTGGCCGGCAACGTGGCGCTGTGCGGCGGGATTGGTGTGGTTGCCACGGCGGGCATCGCCCTGGACAGTTCCCGCTACGATGGCAGCAACTATTTCGCAGCCGAGCCCCTGGCCCTCAAGGATGAATTGCGCAAGGCATATGAAATTGCACCCAACGGTGTTATCGGAACCAACTGCATGGTTGCCGTCACCGATTTTGCCGAACTGGTTCGTGCTTCATGCGAAGGAGGAGCAAAGCTGATCGTCAGTGGCGCCGGACTACCTCTCAATCTACCGGGACTGACTGCCGACTGGCCTGATGTTGCCCTGGTACCGATCGTCTCATCGGTCAAAGCCGCGAACATCATCTTGAAAAGATGGAGCAAAAACTACAACCGTCTCCCCGACGCAATCGTTGTCGAGGATCCGGACACCGCCGGTGGACACTTGGGCGAGAAGCTTGAAAAAATCGGGATCGGCGAATATGACCAGTACGCAACGGTTCGTGGCGTCAAACAGCTGCTGCGTGAAGAATATGATTGCCAGGCTCCGGTCATTGCCGCAGGCGGAGTTTGGGATCGCGCCGACGTCGAGTATGCCCTGCAACAGGGTGCGGACGGAGTGCAGATGGGCACGCGCTTTGTTACCACCGAGGAATGTGATGCCGACGATGCCTTCAAACAGGCCTATCTGGATTGCACAAAAGAGGACATTGGGTTGATCATGAGTCCGGCGGGCCTACCGGGGCGCGCCCTTTTCAGAAATATCGAAGCGATCAGGGCCAGGGACCTTAAAATGACACCGACCTGCCCGACCGGATGCCTGCGCAAGTGCACGTACAAATCATCGGGCGAAAGATACTGCATCGTGCATGCCCTCGACCGGGCTCAGCGCGGTGATGTGGAAACCGGCCTGATTTTCTGTGGCACGAATGCCTGGCGCGCCGAACGCATCGAAACCGTCGCGGAAATCTTTGCCGAGCTTTTCGGCAAGGAGCACAACGAAGTCATCAACGGCTGAGCAAGACATCAATTGCCGATCAAACACCAACGCCCCCACTGCTCAAGCGGGGGCGTTGGTGTTTCAGCTAGAGTACAAAAGGCGGGATGTGCTGAATAGTTATGATGGCCCTTTGGATTTTCGTGAGTGATTGAGGGTCGTCTTGCAGGGTCAAAATAAGCTTCACTTGACAGCCGACCGGCAAACCGACTATAGTTTTGCAGTTGCCGTGATTACCCGGCGACTTTAAGCTGTTCCAGGATCATCACGTAGCCATCGTAACGCCCCGGACTGTTTCGGGGCGTTTTTTATGCGCCATACAAAGAGCGCTAAGCCCGTCAACGATGTCCCGCCTACCTGTCACGGCCCACTTCAATCCAGACGGGTTCCAGGAGTCAGACAGACTCCTGAATAAAGGAATTTATGCAGTTCAACCAATTCGATTTTCACCCCAAGATCGCCGCCGGAGTCGTTGCCGCCGGGTTTACCCAGCCGACTCCTATCCAGGCGCAAGCGATCCCCAAGATCATGCAGCACCGTGATGTAATGGGCCTGGCGCAGACCGGGACCGGTAAAACCGCGGCATTCGGCCTGCCGATTCTCCACCAGTTGATGAAAGGCCGGCGCGGCTGTGTACGCGCCCTGGTTGTCGCCCCCACCCGCGAGCTCGCTGAACAGATTCACACGGCGATCAGCCTGCTGGGCAAGCAGAGTGGTCTGCGTAGCGTCACAATCTATGGCGGGGTCGGCATTAACCCGCAGATAACCAAGCTCAAGCGAGGGGCCGAGATCGTCGTTGCCTGTCCGGGACGCCTGCTCGATCACATCAAGCAGTCGACCATCGATCTGAGTCAGCTGGACGTGCTGGTGCTTGACGAGGCCGACCGGATGTTCGACATGGGCTTCTTGCCGGATATCCGGCGAATCATCAAATGCCTGCCGGCGAAGCGCCAGACCCTGCTCTTCTCGGCGACCATGCCGAAGGCGATCCGGCATCTGGCCCAGGAGGTCCTCAACAACCCGGAAACGGTCCAGGTCGATACGGTCGCCCCTGCAGTAACGGTCAGCCACGCGCTCTATCCGGTCGCCCAACATCTCAAAACCGACCTGTTACTGAAGCTGCTGCAGCAAACCGATACCGAATCAGTGCTGGTCTTCACCCGTACCAAACACCGGGCCAAGCGGCTCGGCGAGAAGCTGGGCAAGTGCGGTTACCGGGCAGCCTCACTGCAGGGCAACCTCTCCCAGTCGCGGCGCCAGGCAGCCCTGGACGGCTTCCGCGACGGCCGTGTCCAGATCCTGGTAGCGACCGATATCGCTGCCCGAGGCATCGATGTGTCGCAGATCTCGCATGTGGTCAATTTCGATATGCCTGATACGGCCGATGCCTATATCCACCGAATCGGCCGTACCGGTCGTGCCGCCCGCAGCGGAGCTGCGTTCACCATGGTCAGCAACGATGATGGGGTTATGGTGCGGACCATCGAGCGGGTTCTCGGCTCCCAGATCGAGATGTGCAGACTGGATGGTTTCGATTACGATGTGCCGGCCCCTAAACGACCTGCTCAGCCTTCGCGGCGCCCGGCGCGATCCCTGCCGCGTGCCAAGTCACAGAAGAACAAGGTGAAACAACCATCCGGCAACAGGAAGGCCGCCGCTGGCAGACAACGTTAAGAACAGCCATCGCCGCTTGCTTTTTGTCTTGAAAGTTGTCAAGATTTCACTATGGCCAAGCCTTGGAAGACCATTGAAAGCATCACCACTGACGAAGGCGTACTAGAGCTGCGCCAGCGCGATGACCGCGATTTCCTGATCACCGTCGGCGGCCAGGTGCTGATGAACAGTATGGCCAACCGCTCCGAGGTGGTGCTCGGGGAACTCGGCTGCAAACAGTTGAAAAACCATCCCGCCCCACGAGTGCTGGTCGGCGGTCTCGGCATGGGCTACACGCTCAAAGCTGCCCTTGACAGCCTGCCGAAGATGGCTCAAGTGGTGGTCGCCGAATTGAACCCGGTGGTGCTCAAGTGGTGTCAGGGGCCATTAGCCCCACTGACCGACTGTGCAGCAAACGACCCCCGCGTCAGCGTTGAAATCGCCAATGTTGCTGATCTGATTCGTCGAGCAGCCAAAGCTGTCCCAACCGAGCGCTACGATGCCATCATCTTCGACCTCTACAAGGGGCCACATCATCGGACCGATGCGCGCAACGACCCACTCTACGGCAGCCGAGCGATCGGTTTAGCTCGAGAGGCCCTGAAAGACAAGGGTGTGTTTGCCATTTGGGGGGAGAATTACGATGATGGCTTTGTTAAACAGTTACGCACCGCCGGTTTCAAGGTCAGCAGCCAACGCCCCGGCCGCGGTGGCCTGCGGCATGTGGTATTTATCAGTGAAAAATGATATAAGGAACGCCTGAACGCAGGCAAAACAGCAATCGGAAAGGACAACCAGATGGCTAGAAAACCAAATTACGGCTACGAGAAGCGCCAGAAGGAACTTGCCAAGAAAGCAAAAAAGGCAGAAAAGAACAAGCGTAAACAAGAGGAGAAAGACCTGGAAAATGCCGATAAAGAAGAGACCCAGGAAACACCGGAAGAGGAATAGCCACGACACCAGGCTAGTTTTTTGAACCCAAGAGGCGTACACATTCCTTCTTGGCCGGCAACCTGCCGGGCTATTAATGAACCGGCTGCTAGCGAGGCAACAACACCCAGAGACGCACGTCCTGCTTCATTTTACCAGCCTGCTCACCGGCCTGTTCGCCCATCCCCCAGAAAAAATCCGCCCTGACCCGCCCCTTGATAGCGCCGCCGGTATCCTGAGCAACCATCAGACGTTTCAGGGGACGATCACTGTTGGGCCAGGTTGATGCCAAAAAAACCGGGGCTCCGAGTGGGACATAACGCGTATCAACAGCCAGACTGCGTCCAGGCGTGAGCGGCACGCCCAACGCTCCGGGAGGGCTGACAACACCATCACCAAGGTCACGAAAAAAAATATAACTTGGATTCTGGCCAAGGAGATTGTCGACCTGGTCAGGATTCCGCTGCGCCCAGCCTCTGATATTCTGCATGGACATCTGGTCACGGGTCATGATGCCGCGATCAAGCATCCATTTGCCGATTGATCGATATGGATGGCCGTTCTGGTCAGCATAATTGACCATCACCCCACTACCATCCTCGAAAAGGATCCGTCCGGAGCCCTGCACATGCAGGAAAAACAGTTCCACCGGGTCAGCAACCCAGAATAATTCATGACCTGACAGGGGATGCTCCCGGCCATCTATCGCCTGCCTGTCCCAGTAGGGCACAACCCGGTGCCCATCCAGCCTGCCACGCAGACGGTAATTGCCCAGGCTCGGATAAATATCGCTCAGGTCAATCGTGAGCAAATCATCGGGCCGACGATAAAGCGGATATGAGTATTCTGAAGTCTCCTGCCGACTGCCGCGCAGGTCGGGAACGTAATATCCTGTCACCATTCCGACCGGGTTACCATCCTCCAGGCGCAACTGGTGAGGAAGAAAATACTGCTCGAAATAGCTGCGGATTTCATATCCGGGACGCCCCTGCATTTCAGCGGCTTTCTCGCAAACCGCCTGCCATTGCGGCCGCCAGCGTAAGGCAGAGCAACTCTTCATCAGGGCGCCCATGGCGAGGATCGGTTCATCCTCCAGCCAGCCATCCACCTCGGACCAGTCGACTGCCAGGAGAGGTTCAACCGGCTCGGCAGGCTCTGGCACCTCTTTCTCAGGAATTACCGGCACAACAGCAACCGGCGGTTCAACTGGCACAACCGGTTCAGGTGGCCGGGCACAGCCAAACATCCCGACACTCAGTAGGAAAAGCAGAAGCAACAGCTCCCCTGCCCTGACGTCTCTACTAATAAAAAGTCTTTTTATCAAAGCGATCTCCACCCTGAGCCGTTGAAACCCGACATAGATTTAACGATTTTGATTTCCTCGCCACGCGCTTGCCACGCCATAGCCTTAGGCGACGGCGGGCCACTCACCACTCGCCCCTGCCTTCATCAAAACATATCCAGCGGATCAATATCAACCGTTAGAGCAACACCGGCAGGCAGCTTTTTACGTAAATCGGGCAGCATGTCCACCAACCTTCGAAGCACCGGCCTGTGTTCGGCCTTAAGTAGAATCTGGAAACGGCTTTTGCCGCGAAGTTTTGACAACAGACAGGGGGCTGGCCCGAGCAGTTCAAAATCATGAGATTGACTGGATAGATGCTGCGCCAGGAGGTCGGCA
>DAOVNV010000091.1 GCA_030630015.1 Desulfuromonadales bacterium
AAAGGAGATCACCATGAAAACTCAAACCACCATGATGGATACTGTAAAGAGCAGCTACCTGGTTCTCGTCCTCTCGATCCTCGGCGTCTTCGCTTTCATCTCCGCCGTACTGATCGCCTGGCCGGCACTCTCCTACCTCGGAGCCAAGCTGTTTAACTAAAGGCAACGTAAAGATCCGAGTGAAAGGCCACTTCTGTAGAACAGGGGTGGCCTTTTGCTGTCAATTTTTCAAAAGCATATCTGGAAACTGCCGATTGACAAGCGGCATATTATCCTGTCGCTCCCAAGGCCACTCATGAGAGAGGAGTGCAGGCAGTCAATCAAAAGATAAGGCTGATACTATTAAAGAGTACCAGCCTTATTTGCTTGTTGCTGCGCCGGGAATTACCAGACCTTGTCCAGTTGGGCCAGGGTCAGATCAAAGTCCTTTTTGACGGCAGCGAGAATTTCAACAGCGTATTCATAATTGTGCACGCTGTTGGTGCCGTCGCTGTGGATGAACTTGAGGTTGAAAACGGCACGCTGGTAGATTTGCCAGGCCTCCGCCGTATTCCGTCCGGCAACGTCGGCGTTGGTGAGGGCTTTCTCCACTTCAATGCGGATTTCTTTCAACTCGTGAACAGCCATTTCGGTTTCATCACCCCACTCATTAAAAATATCCACATAGCTGGCATCCTCGTGACAGTCGGCACAGGCCGATGCGGACGGCCGGTAGAGGCCCCGGTCGATTCCGGTATGGCAGTCCAGGCAGGACATGCCAACCTCTTCGCCGTACATCATGCTTTGAATGCCTTCGACTTCAAGAGCGCCCTCACCCGCATTCATCTCGTACTGGGACTGGTGGCAGGTGTCGCAGTCGGACATCTGCGGTGCGTCGTCCTGGTATTCGGCGTGGCAGGCCAGGCAGAAGTTCATGCGGTCCGTTTTGGTGCCAGGGTTGTGCACGACGCCGAAATGGCAGTCCTTGCATTCCAGTTCAAAGGCTTCGATGTGCATGGAGTGGTCGAACTGGGTGCCGCCGACAAAGGTTTCGGTCATGATGTCAGGCAGCCCCTTGTGTTCGCGAAATTCGGGGTTGACCACATCATCGAGCATGCGCATATGAACCAGTTTCATCGGCCCGGCTGTGGCCTTGCGCACGTTCTGGTTAGTTTCATCCGAGTGGCAGAACAGGCACTGCCAGTCCGGAACCAGGTCGTGTGGGTTGGATAGAATATCGAGTTTCTCATCACGGGAGATGGTGAACTGCATGTAGGTGTCTTTCAGGCCGCCAAGTTTAGCACCGACATAGCCGAACACACCGGGTCGACCGTGGCAGTCGAGACAGGAGACACCCGCTTCGCCGTGAGCGGAATGCTCCCAGGAGTCGACTTCCGCCAGGGGGCCGTACCCTTTAGCCGGATGACACATGTGACAGAATTCGGGCTCGGACGTCAGGTGCAGGATCTGGACGTTAATGAAACCGAACACCACGATAAAGATCACCGCAAAAAGTGTAAAAAGAACCAGGTGTCTTTTACACCATTCGAAAAGCTTCTTCAGCATAATCTCCCTCTGGGGGGGTATTCCGAAAGCAGAGCAGTTTCCTGTAGGTTGATATTGTTATTTACCAGTAAACTGCTGTATATTACTCCACCGCTGAACACAATGCAATAAAATCATATATATTAAATAGTTAAACTTAGTTAATCCTCGGCGAGCCTCGAAGAGGGCACATCCTGCCTGATTTAATCGTTCAGCTAAAGCATAAAAAAAGAGGGCTGCCACGTGGGCAGCCCTCTGCAGGGTTGATATGTTAATGGTGGTGCCAGGAAAGACTGTCGGCCTGATAAGGACGGCAGCCTCCTAGTGTCCGCCGCCTGACATGAAAGCGAAAATCATCAGGAACAGACAGCCGAGGCCGGTAAAGACGGCAATATAACCGAAGGTTTTGAAGCAGAAGTCATATAGAGGACCACTGGTCTTCTGGCAGACGAATTCTTCGATGATGCCTTCTTCTTCATAACGGCGCCACTGGTCGCCACGCTCCTCGATAAACTCTTCCTTGCCCATCTGGCCGTTGAAGATAACGAAGTCCATCGGGAACTTCTCCGGACGTCCGTGCGTATTGAAGAAGTGGACGGTAAAGATGAAGCCGGTGGCAAGCAAAGCCTCATCAGAATGGATGATGGTTGCTACGTTGAACATCCAGCCGGGCAGGAAATAGCCGAAGATCTCGGGGAACCAGAGCATCAGGCCGGAACCGCCGATGGCGAACATACCCCAGAAGACGGCGAGGAAGTCGAATTTCTCCCAGTAGGTCCAGCGCTCGAAGGTCGGTTTGGGACCCATGAACAGGAACCAGCGGACCATGGCGGTGACGTCGCGGATATCACGCAGATTCGGGCAGAGGGAATCGGGTCCGAACAGACGCTGTAGCCAGACGCCCTTGTGCTTCTTGTTGATAAACAGGAAATCGAAGCTCAAAATCAGGGCGCCGAGGAAGTAATAGAAGGTCAATACGGCACAGCCGCGGTGGATCAGGCTGGCATAGTAGGTACCGCCAAAGAACTCCATCATGACTTGGGCCCAGTGCTGATCACTGAATTTGATCGGCAGACCGGTCAGGGTCAGGCCGAGGAAGCTGATGATGACGGTCAGGTGCAGGAAGATATGGCGCTTAGTGAAACGGATGTACTGCTTGTGCGGTTCGCTGATATGGTGCTCGGCTTCACCGCGGTGCAATGCGGCAATTTTCTGGCGATTCTCGATAAAACCACGGATCATCCAGAGCAGGGTGTGAAGCCAGAACATGGCGAAGGTGCCGAGCAGGAGACCGGTCATGCCGAACAGGGTCCAGTACTGCACCGGATAATTTTCACTGTCGTGGGGGTCGCCGTGCGAGTCGAACTGGGCAAACAGTGGGGTCGCGTTGTCATGGCATTGGGCGCAGGTGCCGACCAGGTTGTCTGGGTGAACACTCGATTTCGGGTCATCCTGCGGTAACACCATGTGCGAGGTGTGGCAATCGGCGCACCCGGCGGCTTTCCCAGGGAAGCCGAGTCGGTAGTTCTTGCCGTGATAGCTTGCCATGTAGGTATCCACGGCGACGCCAAACACGCCGTTGCGTTCCATCATCTCATGGTCAGCATGACAGGTCAGGCAGACCCGGGTGTGGAATTCACGGTTCTCATGGCTGTTCGGATCGCCAAGTTCGGCGACATTATGCAAACTATGGCAGTCGTGGCAGGCGGCCGAATCCTGGTTGCCTTCCATAACGGCCGTACCATGGACTGATTCCAGGTAATCTTCATGATCGTCATGGCAGGAGGTGCATTTTGCGATAGCCTTGGTTTTGTCACCTTTCCAGGCCGTGTGAGCATGAATGTCGTCGTGACAGTCCTTGCAGGAAACATCATTCAGCATATGGACGCTTGAATAATGTTCGCTGGTCTCCTGCTTGTGGCAGCGCACGCAATTCGGCTCGTCCGGCATGACCTCGCCTTCCATGTGGGCGTCGAGATCGGTGATGCCGGTGTGGCAACTGGTGCAGGCATTCTGGCCGTGTACGGAAGCACCATACTCAAGTGGGGAGACTACGTCGTCATGGCATTCCAGGCAGGTTTCAGCAGAGTAGGCCATGCCATTTTCTGCCAGGGCCGGCAAGCTCGTACTGAGCAGCATGGCGAGAGCGAGAAGCAAGAGGGAAAGGCTTCTGCAGATCATTAGACAACCTCCTGTATGTGGCCGGTGCCCTTGCGCATGGCCATGTTTTGATATCGAACGAAACCGTATCAGAAAGATTAAAAAATGATTTTACTAGAAAAATTAAAGGCTTCTAAGGCGTATATTATTTTTATACACCGCAAGACTATGAGGATTTAGCATAGGCCTGTGTAAAAGTCAATTGTGAAAAACTTTTTAAAACAGATTGTTAAAGCAGGAATTAGGGCCTGCCGACTAAATAGTCCGCCAGGTTTCTGATCAGGATAAAGGGGTTGAGAAATGCCGGGGAAGGCGCTAGGATGCACGGCAGAAAGTTGTTTCACATGAGTCGAAGGAGTGAAGTGATGCCCCCGAATGAATGGCGCAGCTGGGTGCTGGCCGGAATTGCCTTGACCTCTTATATTGTGGGTGGCATTTCACTGATGGCCGGCCTGGTTATGATTGGATTTCTTGGTGCGCAGGACATTTTTGGATGGGGCGAGGCCCGCTCGATCGGCTACCTGTTTTTCCTGGTCGGTGCCTGCCTGAGTATTTTCGGCGTGCTGATTATGCGGGTTATGCGCAATCGCTATTAGTGCTTGAGAGATGAGAAGTGCGAGATGCGAAGCGAGAAGTAAGACGTCAGGGGTGAGAGAGAAGATGACTACTCATCAATAAAAAAGGGTGCGGCCTCTTCGGTCGCACCCTTTTTTTGTGTTCTGCATGCAATCAGTCTTAGTGACCGATCAGCTCGACAACCGTTGCGGTGAAGGGGTTGGCGAAGAGGATGATCATGGCAACAACGAAAACGTAGATTGCCAGAGACTCAATCATCGCCAGACCGATCAGCATGATCGTCATGATCTTGCCGCTTGCGCCGGGGTTGCGGGCAACACCTTCAACAGCTTTCTGGATAGCCAGACCCTGGCCGATACCGGTTCCGAAAGAACCGAGACCCATGCCGATACCGGCAGCCATTACACACCAAGCAAAAAACTCCATTTTTCTACTCCTTTTTCAGTGATCTGTTTTCCTATACGATATAGGACGAAAGCACGGTCATCCGTGCCTAGTGAGCTTCTTCGAGCGAACCGGCAATGTAGATCATCGCCAGCAGCATGAATACGAACGTCTGGATGAATGCAACCAGGACACCCATCAGCATCATCGGCAGCGGCAGCATGAATGGCACCAGTGCGAAAAAGATCATCAGGACGATTTCGTGGCCGTACATGTTGCCGAACAGACGCAGAGTCAGCGACAGGGGCCGAGCCAGGTGGCCGACGATTTCGATCGGGAAGATCAGGGGTGCCAGCCAGATAACCGGGCCGCAGAAATGCTTGAGATAGCCGATGCCGTGTTCCTTGATGCCGATAATGTGCGTCATGGCGAATACTGTCAGGGCCATGGCCGCGTTGGTGTTCAGGTTGGCGGTCGGCGGATAGAAGCCGGGGATCAGGGCTATCAGGTTTGAAGTCAGGATAAAAAAGGCGAGGGTCGCGATCAGCGGGAAGTAGGCTTTGCCCTTCGGCCCCATGGTCTCTTCGATCATGCCCTCGATGCCGGCGACAACCGGCTCAAAGAAATTTTGCAGGCCGGCCGGCACCGTCTGGATATTCCTTTTGACCAGCAACGCCACCGCAATCAGCAGAATCATAACCAGCCAGGTGTAGGTGACATGTTCGCCGAGGTGCAGTTGAAGCTTTTGTTCCAGCCACTGCAAAAATAAAAAAGGATGAGTCATTGAGTCCCTCTTCAGCCCCTTAATTGTGCAAGGAGTGTTGAATCGCCGTCCAGAATAGATTTATGACCATAACCGAGAGCCCTATGAGCAGGCCAACCGTGTCGATTTTCACGATAGAGATCAGAGTTGCCAGTACAACAGCCAGTGCTATCAGGCGAACCAGGTAGCCAAACTGGTAGCGAGCCTTGGCTCCCGGACCCGGTTCAGCCAACAACTGTTTCAGTGCTCTGTGCAACCAGAGAAAGCCACCGATTGAAACCAGCCCGCCGCACAGAATACCAAGGGTCAGCGGCGTGTTGCGAAACGGCAGACTCCCGACCAGCATGAGTCCAAAAATCAGCCAACTGCGTCGATACAGGATGACTGGCAGCCGTTCAAGAGGATCCATTGTTCTCCTGATCCTGGTCTTGCTCCTGCTCGCGCAGCGCCCGGCGGGTCAGAATAAAGATGTTACGAAAGCCGGAAGCAATGCCGATGCCGAGCCAGATCAGGGTCATCCAGGGAGTGGTCCCCAACCATTTGTCCAGGGAGTAACCGATGAACAGCCCGATAAACGAGGACGCCACCATTGAAATGCCGATGCTGGAAAGCAAGCCCAGCGATTTCATGAGTTGACGGTTGTCTTCGGCCATAGAGTTATGTTTTGTGTCCCTGGACGTAAAAACATCCCTAAATAGCATAGGGACTTAGGGGCTGTCAACCCGATTGTGTGGAAGGAAACCGCCGTTGCCGGACCTGCTGTGAACAGGCCCGGCAACGGTGTGGCGGTTCTACTGCTGGTTGGAGAGCGGCCAGTTGATTACAGTGCTGCAAACAGCAGGCGGTGAATGACCTCACACAGTTCTTTGTTATCAGTCTGCTGCTCGAACAATTCAGTCAGATTGGCAAAGACCCCGCAGTAGTGATTGACCAGCCGGGGTTTGTCGGTGGCAAGGTTGAACACCAGTTCCTCCATCCCCTCGAGGCGCAGTTTACCGTACTCCTTGGCATGATCCAACTCGATGACGCCATTTTCATACCAGAGCCGGGTCGTCTTGTAGTTCTTGCCGAGGGTCCAGTTGGTGTCAACTATGCCGTAACCGGTCCGGTCGTTGGTCTTGAAGCGGTAGATGCCGAGCCCCTGGACCTGGGCGCAGTTGAGACTCGGAATGGCAGTCATTCTGCCATCGACCAGGCTCATGCTTTCAATATCGAGCAGGCGCGCGAGAATACTCAGGCTGCTGGCGCCGCTGTCGATCCAGGCGCCGGACTTGCCGACCGCGCCCAGAGTCAGCTTGCCATCCATGCAGTAGGGGTCAGAAAAACAGGATTCAAAGCCGATGAGATGTCCCATTTCAAAGTTCTCATCGTCACGCTGCTCCCGCCACCATTCCACTTCGCGGCCGTAGGAAGGGTGAAACGCCGTATAGAGCGGCAGCTTGCGGGTGCGGGCCGCCGTCATCAGATCGTCGACCTGCTGCTGGTTGGTACTGAGCGGTTTTTCGACAATGGCGACACGATCGGCCTCGATGACCTTCATGGCTACCTCAAAATGAGTGTAGGTCGGGGTCGAGACCAGAAAGGCATCCGCATCCGAGCGTTGCAGCATCTTGTTCAGATCGTCATAAAACACGACGCTGCCGGGCAGTTCTTCAGCCCGTAAAGGATCCAAGTCGTGAGCGCCAACCAGTTGAATGCCTTTGGTGTGGGAAATGGCCTGCATCTGGTAGTTTGCAATCTTGCCGATTCCGATCAGTGCGATGCGCATGGGATCTCTCCTGGTCAATTGAAAGGTGACTAGGTTTCTAATTTAGCAGAAATAGACAAAGAGTCCAGATTAAAGAAGGGGGATGATGGTTATGATGGTGGCGCTGTCGACAGGGGCTGTATAAAGAAAAAGGCCCGCGTAGATTGCGGGCCTTCCAGAGGCGAGCTACATTTCGCGGGTCTGTTGTTGTTTGGCCGCAAAAGCATGAGTAATACGATCAATGATGATGGCCAGCAGTACAATGCACAGACCTGCTTCGAAACCGCGACCGACCTCGATGCGGTTGATGGCCAGCAGAACTTCGAGCCCCAAGGTGCGAGCCCCGATCATGGATGCGATCACCACCATGGCCAGTGCCATCATGGTGGTCTGGTTGACCCCCACCATGATGGAGGGAAAGGCCAGAGGCAACTGCACGTTGAAGAGAATCTGGTTGGGGCTGGAGCCGAAAGCTTCCGCCGCTTCGATGACACTCTTGGAAACCCCGCGGATGCCGACGTTGGTCAAGCGGATCACTGGCGGTATCGCATAGATGATGGTGGCGAAGACTGCCGGCACTTTTCCAAGACCGAAGAGCATCAGGGCCGGGATCAAATAGACGAAGCTGGGCATAGTCTGCATGGCATCCAGAATCGGCTTGATCATGGTTTCGGCCGCATCGCTGCGCGCCATTAGAATGCCGGTGGGAATGCCGATGACCAGCGAAATGATCACTGCTGCCGCCACGATTGCCAAGGTGGACATGGCCATCTCCCAGTAGCCAAAACAGCCGATGATAAAAAACAGGCCGCTCATGATCAGGCCGTGCCACCAGCGGCCCATGGCCCGCCAGGCCAGCACCGCCACCGTCAGCAGCACCACTGGCCACGGCAGCCAGGTGAAAAAATTATCCAACAGCAGCAGAATCTTCAAAAGACCCTTGCCGATGGCGTCAAAAAAACCGCCAAAATGAAGCAGAACCCAGTCCATCAGGTTGTCGACCCATTCAGCCAGCGGAATGTTGAGAATTTCTGGAAAATCAAACATCGTCGCTCCCCTCGGCGTCCTGCACCAAATTGTCGAGAATGGTGACGTTGAAAATCACGCCCTGGAATTTTTCATTTTCGTCAATCACTGAAATAGGGTAGGGACTGGAGGTCGCGAGTGAAAATAAATCCTCGATCAACGTGTCCGGTGAACAGGTGGGCAGATCGGTGACGAGGATATCCTGGATGTTGGTGCCGTTTCGACGCAGCAAGTCCCGCAGGTCGGCACGGGCGACCAGCCCCATTAGCTTTTTATCCCGGGTGAGGAAAAAAGCGCTGTCCTGTTTGGTTGAGCGGAAGAGCGTGCGGGTGGCCTTGGGCCCCTGCCATTCATAGAGCAGCAGGTCCGGCTGCTCCATGATCCGACCGGCAGTGAGGACCTTGGCGGGAGACGCATCCTGGATAAATTCACTCACATAGTCGTTGGCCGGTTCGGCGACAATGTCCTCCGGGGTTCCCAACTGGATGATTTCCCCGTCTTTCATAATGGCGATGCGGTCTGCAAGTTTCAACGCCTCGTGCAGGTCGTGAGTTACAAACACCATGGTCTTCTGCAGCTTGCACTGGAGATCCACCAACTCGTCCTGCATTTGACGCCGGATCAGCGGGTCCAGGCCGCTGAAGGGTTCGTCCAGCAGCAGGATCTCCGGTTCCTGGGCCAATGCCCTGGCCATGCGCACACGCTGCTGGATCCCCCCGCGCGTTTATGGCGGCGGGTAGTCTTCCCAACCCT
>DAOVNV010000033.1 GCA_030630015.1 Desulfuromonadales bacterium
AGGCTTGTGTTTCAGCCATATAGGCCTCAAAGCCGGTCTTGGTGTTCTTCAGGTCGCTGTTGGCAGCACTGTTGTAAGCCTTCTGGCGATACGCTGAGAACTGGGGGATGGCGATAGCAGCCAGGATGCCGATGATCGCAACAACGATCAGCAGCTCAATCAGGGTGAAACCCTTTTCGGATTTACGGAACTTCTTCAACATAGTCGTTCTCCTTTCGTTGTGAGCAGGTGCCCTTACGGGCATTTGAATTGATCAGACAATCTGACTTGAGTATCTAGCAACCAACGTGCCAAAACATGAGTTTTTCTGAGAGGCCCGTAAAACGGGGGAAAAGCAGAGAGGAACCTTTGAAATGACCTTCTCAGGGGCGCTCAAATGCCCCTTCACGGCAGGCGTGGTGACAAAAATAGTCAGGGGAAAGGAAGCTACTCGTCCGAATCATCTTCTCCCAGGTCGTACTTGGCCAGTCGATAGCGGATCGACCGGAAAGTGATCCCGAGCAGAGCTGCAGCATTTTTGCGGATGCCATTGGTTTTGGACAGGGCTTTCAGCAGAATTTCCTTTTCGATCTCACCGAGATAAGCATCCAGGTCCATGCCGGAATCCGGCACTTCTGTCAAAGGCATCACACCATTCTGTACGCCAGTTAAAAGATTGGGCGGCAAACAGTCAAGGGCGATAACGTCCTCGCTACCGAGCACCGTGGCACGCTCGATGACATTTTCGAGTTCGCGGACATTGCCCGGCCAATGATAGTCGATCAGACGGCGCATGGCGTCCTCGTCGACATGGACCTCCTGCCTGCCGGTAAAGCGTTCCCAGAAGAAATCGATCATCGCCGGGATATCTTCACGGCGTTGACGCAGGGCCGGCAGATCGACTCGGATGACATTGAAACGATAATACAGGTCTTCCCGGAATCTGCCTTCCGCCACGGCATCTTCAAGATTGCGGTTGGTGGCGGCCAGCACCCTGACATCAGCATTAAGTGATTTGGTTCCCCCTACTCGCCGGAACTCGTTCTCCTGGAGTACACGCAGCAACTTAACCTGCATCATCGGCGGCAACTCACCGATTTCATCCAGAAAGATCGTTCCGCCGGCAGCCGCTTCGAACAGGCCGGCCTTTTGTTTGATCGCCCCGGTAAACGCGCCCTTCTCGTGACCGAACAGTTCGCTTTCCAGCAGGTTTTCCGGGATCGCCCCGCAGTTGATCGGCACGAAAGGCTCATCACGCCGATCGCTGTTATAGTGAATGGCCTTAGCGACCAGTTCCTTGCCGGTACCCGACTCGCCGGTAATCAGAACCTTGACCTGACTGTCAGCCACCTTGCGGATCAAAGCGAATACATCATGCATCGCCTTAGATTTACCGACCAGGCCCTCGAAAGAGTAACGCTTGCCCAATTCTTCCCTGAGGGCCAAATTTTCCTGACGTAGGGCACGACGTTCCAGGGCATTCCTGACAATCAGGCGGATTTCCTCGTTCTTGAACGGCTTGGTAATATAGTCATAGGCGCCCTGCTTCATGGCATCTACCGCTTCTTCGGTCGTAGAAAAGGCGGTCACCATCAGCACCACCGTCTCCGGGGTGCGCTCCTTGATATGCGACAGCAACTCCAGACCGGTCATGCGCGGCATCTTGATATCCGAAATCACCAGGTCGTAGCTGTGATCACGCAGATGAGCGACCGCCTGGGCACCGTCTACAGCGGTATCCACCTGATACCCTTCGCGATGCAGCATGATGCTCAGAAAATCCCGCATGCTCTCTTCATCGTCCACAACCAGAATGCGGTAATCGGCAGGTTCAATCATGCTTTACTGTCTCCATTTCACAAGGTTGACGACACTCAGTCGGCAATTCTATCACAAAACGTGCTCCGCCCAACTGGCCGGTGGTCACGTAAACACGCCCCCTGTGCGCATCGATATTGGCATAGACATTGGCAAGGCCGAGCCCGGTTCCGCGATCCTTGGTCGTGAAAAACGGTTCGAAAATATTTGCCCGGACGTCCTCAGCAACACCTGAACCGGAATCCTCGATGGCAATAACGCCCTGCTCTGCGTCAAGGTTGATTCGAATTCTCCCTTGCGAAGTTGCAGCATCAGCGGCATTGAGCATTAAATCCCAGAGAGTCTGACGGATCTTCTGCCGGTCCAGTCTCATTGTAACGATCGATGGGTAATCTTTTTCTATCTTCAACCCCAGAAACTGCCCACTCGACACGAGGAGTTCGATCAATTCGTCAAGCAGGACCGCCAGATTGACGCAGTCCAGTTTGATCGGTGTGGGCCTGGCGAAACCGAGAAAGTCACTCAGCAAAAGGTTGAGTCGGTCCGCCTCCTTGATGACAATCCCCATAAGACGCCGGTCTTCATCATTAACCTCTGAATTTTCGAGCAGCAATTGCACTGAACCGCTGATCGACGCCAGTGGATTGCGTATCTCATGAGCCATCCCCGAGGCAAGCCGTCCCACAGCTGCAAGCCGGTCGGTCCTCTTCAATTGCTCTTCCAGCGATTTATATTCAGTCAGGTCCTGAAACGCCACTAACAGGCCAAGGTCTTTTTCAAAACGATCATGGACGTGGAGAGCCGAATAGCCAAGAATCAGTTCGGCGCCATCCCGGCAGCGATAGTTCAATTCGCTGCGCTCGACAGGCAGGGAAGCCAAGAGGGTCTCACTCCAGAAATCTGGGAAAAAAATATCTACCGGCCGATTATAAACCTCATCGAAACGAAA
Source organism: Desulfuromonadales bacterium (assembly GCA_030630015.1). GTDB lineage: Bacteria > Desulfobacterota > Desulfuromonadia > Desulfuromonadales > BM103 > JAQYVZ01. The sequence goes on from DAOVNV010000033.1 coordinate 2,747, forward strand.
TCCCGTAATGCGGCTTGCTGCGTTGTTAAACGAACGGATTCGCCCTTCCGGACTGATAATCATCAGACCGCTGATGACATTATCGAGAATCGACTGGTTCAAACGGGCCAGTTCATCGTAATCTACTTCCCGCCGTTCCCGGGCCGCCTCACTTCTGCGCAGGCGATCAGTCAACGCGCCGCTGAGCAATGCGGTCAGGAAAAACGCCCCAACATGGATAAACACCGCATAGAAGACGTCAAACTGGCTGATCCGCTCCGGATAGGGAAGCCCGCCAAAAACCGGCAGATACCCGTAGTACTGCAAATCCAGCAGACTGCCGTAGAGAATTGCACAAGCCGAAGCGGTCAGCAGGACCTGCGGCCTGGGCAGAAAAACACTCGAGCCGATGATGATCAGGATGAACAGGAAAGAATAGAGGCTCTCCACCCCTCCTGTCAGAAAGATGATTGCCAGGGAAAAAAGCATGTCCCAGGCAAGTTGGGCGTGAACGTAGAGCCCGAAATCTTCCAGCCTTGCCAGAATGGGCACCGAGACCAGCGTTTGCACGCAGGCCAGGAGCATGAGAATTGTCAGCAGAGGGATTAGTGCGGATGGAGTCCACACATCGGCCTGCAGATGATAGACAATGGTTCCGAGCAGAAAAAAGCAGACCACCGCCAACCGGGTACGCAAGTACCAGGAGAGTTGTCTGCGGAGGTGTAGAATAGAGTAGCTATTTTCAGACGGCATGGCCAGTAGTCAGCAGTCTATCCGCCTACCGTACCGGCTAACTTGAAGATCGGCAGATACATGGCGATAACCAAGCCGCCGACCGTCGTCCCCAGGAACAGCATCAGCAACGGTTCCATCATGGCGGTCAGGTTCCCTACGGCATCATCGACCTCATCATCATAGAAGTCGGCAATTTTATTGAGCATGGTATCGATGGCGCCCGACTGCTCACCCACGGCAATCATCTGGCAGACCATCGGTGGGAAGACCCCAGATTTTTCAAGCGGTTCGGCAATCGTCTTACCCTCGCTGATGCTTTGTCGCACATCGTAAATTGCTTTTTCAACCGTCTTGTTACCGGCCGTCTTAGCGACGATATCGAGACCGTCGAGGATGGGGACCCCGCTGGAAATCATGGTGCCGAGCGTACGGGTGAATTTGGCGACCGCAACCTTGCGGATCAAAACTCCCATAATCGGCAATTTCAGGGATATGGCATCGATTACTTCGCGGCCCCTCTTGTTAGCATAAGTCTTCTTGAATGCAAAAATTGAAAAGAAAATTCCACCGATAATCAACACGATATAGTTCTGGATGAAATTACTGATTTCGATGACTATCTTGGTCGGCATCGGGAGTTCACCGCCAAAATCCCGGAACATCTTCTCGAAAGACGGTATAACAAATACCAGGATAACGGCGATAACGACAACAGCGATACCAATGATCGTCGTCGGGTAGGTCATGGCGCTCTTGACTTGCTTTCTCAGCTTGAGCGCTTTCTCAATATAGGCGGCCAGACGATTGAGAATCGTATCGAGGATGCCGCCGACCTCGCCGGCAGCTACCAGGTTGACATAGAGTTCGTCAAAAGCTTTGGGATGTTTTTTGAGGGCATCAGCAAAGGTCGATCCGGATTCCACATCCTCCTTGACCTTGAGCAGTATAGTCTTGAAAGTCTTATTATCCTGCTGCTTGCCGAGGATATCGAGACACTGCACCAGAGGGAGACCGGCATCAATCATGGTGGCGAACTGCCGGGTAAACACCACCAGGTCCTTGGTGGTGACCTTCGGCGTCATCCCGGGGATCTTGAGATCCATGTCGAGGCCTTTGCCTCGTTGCTTGATCTTGCCGGGCTGCACCCCCTGGCTACGGAGTTGAGCCTGAACCGCCTCCAGGCTGGGAGATTCCATCTCCCCCTTCATCGTCTGACCCGATCTGGTCACACCTTCCCAGGCAAATTTAGCCATGATCAACCTCTTTAAAGACTGAATAGTTACAAAAGATCAAACCCGGGACTGAACTCAACTATCCCCGTACTCATTGAATCCCCGATATCGGTTACCCTGGCCGCCTGTTGCCAGCCGTTGCCACTCCCCGCCTCAAGGCGGCCTGCGGGTTCGCCATCATTTCCTTGAATTCCTCCAGATCAGGCGAACGCGACATGGCATCATCCAGTGAGATCAGCTTTTTATGGAACAGCGAGAAGAGACTCTGGTTCATGGTCTGCATCCCGTACTTTTCCTGCCCCATCTGCATCTGCGAGTACATCTGGTGGACCTTGTCATCACGAATCAGGGCCCGGATTGCCGTGTTCGGCACCAGTATCTCGAGAGCCAGCAGACGCCCCTTGCCATCCATGCGCGGCAACAGGGTCTGCGACAATATCCCTTCCAGCACGAAAGAAAGCTGGGTACGCACCTGCTGTTGCTGATTTGTCGGGAACACATCGATGATGCGGTTCATGGTTTGCACCGCACCATTGGTATGCAGCGTGGCAAAGCAGAGGTGACCCGTTTCAGCGATCGTCAGCGCCGCCTCGATCGTTTCCAGGTCGCGCAACTCGCCCAGCAGGACCACATCGGGGTCCTGACGCAGGATATACTTGAGGGCATTTTTGAATGAATGGGTATCGGAACCGATCTCCCGCTGGTTGACCACGCAATTTTTGTGAGGGTGCAGGTATTCGATCGGATCCTCGATTGTGATGATATGTTCCTGGCGCTCCACATTGATCGCATCGATAATCGAGGCCAGTGTGGTCGATTTACCCGAACCGGTGGGACCGGTCACCAGGACCAGGCCGTTGCTCTTTCTGGAGATCTCCCGAATCACGGGAGGAAGCCCCAGCTCGTCGAACGACATGAACTTGTAGGGGATCAGACGGAATACCCCACCGAGAGCACCACGCTGCACGAAGATATTGCCGCGGAAGCGCGCAAGCCCTTTTACGCCGAATGAGAAATCGAGTTCATTGATTTCTTCAAACTTGCGCTTCTGGGTTTCGGTCAGAATGCTGTAGCAGATACGTTTGGTATCGGCCGGCAGCAGAGCACGCGTCTTCTCCATCGGGGTCATCTTACCGTTGACCCTGATCTGCGGCGGCGTCCCAGTCGTGATATGCAAGTCCGAGGCACCGCTTTCAACCATGGCTTTGAGCAGCTGCTGGATCGAGATGTCTGACATAAGTCACCCTGATAAATCAGTGGCCCGCCGTCACCGAAGACTATGGCGTGGCAAGCGCGTGGCACGCAGGTTGTTTAGCGAATAAGTATAAAAGGGACTGTCCCCGAACGGGGGCTGTCCCTTAATCGTCAGCGATTGTGCAGCGTAACACTTCTTCAAACGAAGTCACGCCTTCGGCCAGCTTTATGATCCCGGCCTGACGCATGGTTTTGACCCCGAGACGCATCGATTCGTGTTTAATTTCCGCCGTATTGGCCCCGGCCAAAATCATCTCACGGAGCTCTTCGAACATCGGCATCACCTGGTAAAGGCCAACCCGGCCCTTGTAACCGGTATCGTTGCAGATCGAGCAACCTTCACCTTTATAGCAGACGAAACCGTCAAGGTTTTCCTCGGCTACACCAGCCTGCAGCAGCGTTTCCCGCGGGATCTCGTCGGGAATCTTACACTCCTGGCAAAGGCGGCGACCGAGGCGCTGGGCTGTAATCAAGTTGACCGCCGAGGCAACCAGGAAGGGTTCGATACCCATATTCAGCAGTCGATTAACCGTACTGGGTGCATCATTGGTGTGCAGCGTCGAGAGCACGAGATGGCCGGTCAGGGCGGCCTTGACACCGATCTCAGCCGTTTCGAAATCGCGGATCTCACCAATCATGATGATATCGGGATCCTGGCGCAAAAACGCCCGTAGAGCCGAGGCAAAGTTCAGACCGATCTCTTCATGCATCTGGACCTGGTTGATCCCGGCAAAGTTGAATTCAACCGGATCCTCGGCCGTTGAAATATTTTCTGTCACCTTGTTCAGTTCGGCCAGAGCGGAATAAAGAGAAACCGTCTTGCCCGATCCGGTCGGGCCAGTCACCAGGACCATCCCGAACGGCTTGTGAATCTGTTCCTTGAACCATTTGAGAGGCTGCTCTTCGTAGCCGAGTTTGGTCATGTCAAGCTGCAGATTCGACTTGTCGAGTAGACGCAGGCAGATCTTCTCACCGAACAAAGTCGGCAGGCAGTTGACGCGATAGTCCATATCGTTGCCGCCTGGCAGCTTGATCTTGATGCGACCGTCCTGGGGCAGGCGGCGTTCGGCAATGTCCATCTCAGACATGATCTTGACACGAGAGGTAATCGCGTTTTTAAGCTTCAACGGCGGCTTCATCACTTCGTGCAGCACACCGTCAATGCGGTAACGGACCCGAAAAGAGCGTTCGTAGGGTTCGATATGGATATCGGAGGCCTTCTTCTTGATGGCGTCGGTCAGAATCAGGTTGACCAGTTTGACGACCGGGGCGTCCTCGGTCGCCTGCTGAAGTTCGCCGAGGTCGACATCATCACCATCGTCAATCACTTCAAGATCGATATCATCCAGGTCACCCATGACATCATCGAAGGATGCACTCTGATCGTAGTACTTGTCGATGGCTTGTTTGATGCAGGCTTCCGCTGCGACGACCACTTCGACGTTGTAGCCGGTCATGAACTTGATGTCGTCGATGGCGAAGATATTGGAGGGGTCAGCCATGGCGACAATCAGCGTGGCGCCGGCCCGGTTGACCGGAACCAACTGATACTTCTGGACCACTTCGGTCGGGATTAGTTGGATTACGCTCTGATCAATCTCGAATTCACTGAGATTGATGGAAGGAACACCGTACTGGCGTGACAGGAAGGCCGCCAGATCCTCTTCCTGGAGGTAGCCAAGCTTAACCAGACTTGCACCCAAGCGCCCCCCGGAGGCCTTCTGGTCTTCAAGAGCTTTAGCGAGCTGTTTTTCGTCAATCAGCTTATTGCGAACCAGAAGTTCGCCAAGTCGGTTGGCAGCCATAGAGTTCTTCCCCCAGATCTATTAATCGAGCTATTCTAGCGAATGGCTCACGGACCTGTCAAGCGACATAGACCGTAACTGGCCGAAATCAAAAAAATAATTATCAGGTCGAACACACTTTCTGCAGGGCTTTTCTCATCACGCCAAGTGGCGATTTTTGCCCGAACCACAAGCTGAATGCCAGCTCACCCTGGGCAGCAAGCATGCTCAATCCATCGGCCGCCTGTAAATCCCTGGAGAGCGCATTCTGAACCAACGGCGTCAATCTCCGGCCATAAACCATATCGTAAACTCCGCCGCCCGCCCGTACACAATTTTCGACCGGGAAAGCAAAGGTTTCCTGCTGCAAGCCAACTGAAGTCGTATTGATCAACAGGTCCACCTTGTCCGGCACCTTGTCCAGTAGGCCCTCATCCAGTGTAAAGGCAGCAAGAATCGTGCCCGACAGAACCGACTCGAATTCGGAGACCACCCTGGCAGCCCGTTCACCGGCCCGGTTGGCAATTCCGATCCAGTCCGTACCGGCCCGGCCGAGAGCAACTATAGCCGCCCGACAGGCCCCACCTGCTCCGAGCAACAGGACCTTTTTGCCCTTGGCATCAAAATCAAGCTCTCCCTGCAGAGCCCGCAACAGGCCAGGGCCGTCCGTATTGTATCCGATCAGCCAACCATCACGGTTGACGATCGTATTGATCGAACCGACAACCTGTGCATCGGCGTCAAGTTCATCTACAAAAGAAACGGCGGCCTCCTTGTGGGGGATAGTCAGGTTTACCCCCACGAGGCCCAGGCGCCGAATCCCATCTATAGCAGAATCAAGATCCGCTGCGGTGACGTGAAATGGCACATAGACTGCGTCAATTGCCGCCGACTGCAAAGCAGCATTTTGCATCGTGGGCGACAGGGAGTGGGCAACCGGGTCGCCCAGGAGTCCAACGACCTTGGTCCGTCCGCTCAACAATAGGCTCATGATTCTTCTTCCATATTGTCCCCGTCGTCATGGGCAAGATATTCGCGGAATTCAACAACCCCCTTGACACCAAGAAGGTCCCTTGCCAAGTCGATATCCCTCCAGACGGCAGCCTTCAGGGCCTCCACCGAGTCGAAGCGCTGCTCGGCCCGAAGTCGCTCCACAAAATATATTCTGAGAACTTCACCATACAAATTTTCCCGGAAGTCGAGCAAGTGGATTTCCAGGGTTGCCTCCTGGTTATCAAAGGTTGGGCGACGCCCGATGTTAACAACCGCATCATACAACTGACCACGCCATTTGACCTTGACGGCATAAACTCCCTTGGCGGGCAGGATTTCCTTGTCCGTTTCCAGGTTGGCTGTCGGAAAACCGAGCGTCTGCCCTCTTCCAGCACCACGCACGACAACACCGTCCAGGGTAAAATTACGGCCCAGGACATCAACCACTCCAGTAACATCTCCGGCCTGCAGGGCCTGACGAATCCGAGTCGAACTGTACACCTCGCCTCCCTTGCAGATCGGTTCGAGAGCTTCCAGAGTAAAACCGTACTGGCGTGACCGGTTTTCCAGAAAATCAATATCTCCTTCGCGGTTGCATCCAAAAGCATAATCGTATCCGACAACAAGATGCCGGACACCCAACTTGTCAACCAGGATTTTACGTACGAAATCTTCGGCAGACAGCCTGGCAAGTTGTCTGTTGAATTCCAGTACGACCAGAAGATCGATTCGTGAAGCTTCCAGCAGGCGGATCTTTTCCTCGGGGGTGTTGATGCGCGGTGGCGCATGCTCCGGGGCCAGTAGGCGCAAGGGATGCGGTTCAAAAGTCAGGACCGCAGCGGTTCCCTTCATCGCGCGGGCCTTACTGACAACCCTGCGAAAAACTTCCCGATGCCCCAGATGGACTCCATCAAAATTGCCGATGGTCAGCACCGTATTCTGCGGTGGAGGCTGAAAACTGTCTAGTTCCCGGACAACCCTCATCCTGTTCTCCTGCGTCGACCGGATGGCCGGCGCGAACGGCCTGGTCGTGCAACCGGGTTCCCCTCTTTTAGGAGAAAACTGATTTCACGCCGGCTGGTATCGGCTTTTTGAACCAGGACTTCAACCTGATCGCCAATTTCAAATTTACGCCTTTGCCGCATACCGATTAATCGTTGAGTCTCTTCCTCGTACTGGTAAAAATCGTCATCCAGGCTGTTCACGTGTACCAACCCCTCGACAAAATACTCTTCAAGCTCCACGAAAAAACCGAAAGGCTGGATTGAGACAATCAACCCGCGGTAGATTTCTCCGATCCTTTCGGACATGAACTGACATTTTTTCAGGTTCAGGATATCACGTTCCGCCTCCATTGCCCGACGTTCACAGACGGAGGATTTGCCGGCAATTTCCGACAGAGAATCGGCAACCGACAGATTGTCTCCCCTATCAAGCCCCAAATGACGTTTGAGTACCCGATGAACCATCAGGTCCGGGTAGCGCCTGATCGGTGACGTGAAATGGCAGTAACTGTCGGCAGCCAGACCGAAATGTCCGTGGTTCTCGACATCATAAACCGCCTGAGGAAGGCTCCTCAACAGAACATGGTTGATGACCCGTTCTTCGGGCCGCCCGGCAACACGATTGAGAAGGTCCTGCAAGATTTTTGGTGTCACCCCTTCTGCAGGGATGGAAACTCCCTGGTTGAAATGGGCAATAAAATCCTGAAGCAGGGCCATTTTCTCTTCACCCGGACTTTCATGTACACGAAAAATCAGCGGCACCTTCTGTCGTTCAAGCCATTGTGCCACAGCTTCGTTGGCAGCCAACATCATCTCTTCGATCAAGCGGTGCGCAAGATTGCGCTCGGATCGCACCACATTCTCCGGCCTGCCTCGCAGGTCAAGGACAATTTCCGCCGTCGGCAGGTCGAAATCAAGGCTCCCCCGCTCCCGGCGCCGAGTAATGCGCAGTTCTGAAAAACTGCCCATCAACTGCAGGTCCGTAAGGAATTCACTGTAACGGCTGCAGGTCTCCTCATCCTGATCGACCAGCATAAGTCGCACTTCGGTATAGGTCAAGCGGGTGCGACTTCGAATCACCCCGGAGTAAAACCGGGATTGAACCCGCACCCCTCTTGCGTCGAAATCGAGTTCAGCCACCACGACCAGGCGGTCTTCCTGCGGGTTGAGCGAACAGATGCCGTTGCTCAGGCTTTCCGGAAGCATCGGGATGCAGTCGCCAGGAAAATAAACGCTGGTACCGCGTTCGAAAGCATCACAGTCAAGGGCACTTTTAGGGCGAACATAGTGCGACACATCTGCAATGGCCACCCAAAGGCGGTAGCCTCCACCTGATAGTCTCTGGATCGCAACCGCATCATCGAAATCTTTTGCTGTTTCTCCATCAATTGTGACAAACGGCAGAGAACGCAAATCCCGTCGTCCGGCGAGGTCATGCTCCAATACCCGGTCGGGCACCCGTCCTGCTTCTGCCATTGCTTCGGCAGAGAACTCGATGGGCAACTCGTATTTGACTGCCGTAACACGGATTTCCACAGCCGGATCATCCGCATCACCGAGAACCTCTATAACTTTCCCGACTGCAGAGCGGGTACGTCCCGGATAACTCTCTATCTGTACGATCACCATCTGACCGTGGTGCGCATCGCCCTCGGCACCGGACGGCACCAGAATTTCATCCGTCAGGGACGGATCGACGACCAACACGGTGCCGATATCCTTAAAACGCTGATATTGCCCCACCAGGGTTTTATGGGCTCGCTCGGAGACGGAAACAACGTGTCCCTCGGGGCGTCCGGTGCGAGGATCCCGTTCCAGACGGATCACGACCCGGTCGCCATGCATGGCTGGCTTGAGGAAACGTGCTGGAATGAACACGTCCTCCTGGTCATCCCCTCTGGAGACAAAGCCGTAGCCGTCACGGTGAACCGAAAGGATTCCTGTAATCTGGCGCCCTTTTTCAGGCATGACAAATCTTCCGCCTTTCACACGACGGAGCAGCTTTTCCCGAACCAGTTCCTTGACCAGTTTTCCGACCTGTTTGCGCTCGCCGGCACTCAGGTCAAGAGCCGCCTGAACATCACGCAGGCTCAGAGATTGACCAGCGTGTCGACTGAACAGTTCCAGAATCTGTTCACTTGAAACTTCAGATTTACCTGCCATGAAACTCCCAAACCGACAACGCCCCCAGACATCAGTACGGGGGCGAAGGAGATAATCAGTATGTTATTGCCCTATTCGGCCGGGGAGGAAGGAGCACTGCCCCGCGCCCACAGATGCTGGCCGAACTTGCGGTAGCCGTTGACATTGTACATCCGCATGTCAGCTTTAAGATCAAGCGCCATCACTTCGCCATTCAGCAGCGGCTGCAGGTGTTTAGCCAGAACCGCTCCGCCACCGCCGGTGATGACCATAGCATCGATATCCCAATCATCCACCCAGAGACGGTCCACTTCATTAGCCACGGTTGTGGCCAACTGGCCAAAGACCTGCTCGGTCAGGGTCTTGAGATCGTAGACCTTGCCGCGGATTTTGATGCTGCCCTCATCAATCGCCTCGTAGAGGCGGTAAAGTTCGATATTGACCCCGCTGCTCTCGCGCAGTTTCGTGGCAATCACGTTAAATGCCCTGGCGATGCCGGAATCGGTGGTGCGGCTGCCCCGTTCGGAATAGCGCATCTTGTCGGAAATCGTATAATCGCTGGTTCTGAACCCGACGTCAATCAAGCCGATTTTGTCCCTGACCAGGCGCTTGTCGCCCATCTCGCCAAGATCGTTGAGCATCAGGTTAAACAGTGAGCCGAACGGCTGGGGAATGACCCTGACCTTGTTGATGCTGATCGATTTCTCATCGCGCTGCCCGTCAGCATTAATCAGAACAACCTTGTGTTCGCCCACCAGAAGTTTGGCCAAGTCGTCCTTGTGCTTGCGATAGGAGCCGATCGGCAGTCCCGTTACCAAGTTGATCGGCACGAAACCCTTCACCATCCGGGCCGCTGCAGTCAAAGCTAGGACCTTGGCGAACTTACCGATAAACTGGTCCTGGTCAAGTGTGAAAAAACGGACATTACTCTGTCGCTCCGCCAGTTCACCAACAAAATAAGACTTGCCGTCCACCTCGATCTGCAGATGCTCTTCTCCGGCAGTTTCTACCGTCAGCATATCCTCACGAAACTGGATATCTATTGGCTCGCCAAGAACAGATTTGAAAACCAGATTCTGCTCGCCACTGCTGGCCTTGGTAAATCCAAAACCTATATCAATGCCAAGGATTTCCACACACGCCTCCCTCTTCCGGATAGTCAGTATTAGTTCAACGTCCAGACAACTATAGGTAATCGCAGGAATCTATGCAAGGGTAATCAGGTAGGAGAAATGTCCTGGGAGGCTGTCGGACTTGACGAACTGTTAAGTCCGACAGCCTCCTCTAGGCCTTCCTGATAAATATCTCCCTGGCAAGGTCTTCATCGACGGCAAATTCGGAATTACCGACCTTGAAGATAAAGGAAGGGTACGTTCTGATGAGGCCGAGGTCACTACCTGGAAGGACCCCCATATTCATCAACTTCTGCATCTTGCGCACATCGCTGGCGGCCAGGTAGGCAATTTCGCCGCCCTCGCCGGGCTTGAGTTCGGTCAGCGCGACCACGCCGACCTCACCTCTGGCTCGCGCTTCCTCACAGCAGGTTCCGGGAGGAATCGGGTTGCCATGCGGGCAGGTGGTCGGATGATTGAGAAGCGTGCAGATTTTGGTATCAACCCCGTGATGCAGAAGATGTTCAAATTCACACGCCCGCTCATTGCCGGAATCTCCCTTGATGTCGAGAATGTCCATCATCAGGCGCTCGGAGAGCCGGTGACGGCGGACCGTCATGCGGGCTTCTTCACGACCTTCCTTGCGCAGACGAACCCGCTCTCCATGTACCTCGACATAGGCCAGGCCCACCAGTTCTGCAAGGCCTTCATCCCCAGTTTCAATACCGAGATCTTCAAGCAGGACAGCGTTCTCTCCCTTTTCTTCCGTGGCGACCCACAGAAATTCGAGGATCTCTTCTGCCGCATCGGATACTCTCATCTATAACTCCTTGTCACTCTCTCTTTTGAGTATTTTATCAAGAAATTCGGGAACCAGAAGATTTTCTTGTCC
>DAOVNV010000182.1 GCA_030630015.1 Desulfuromonadales bacterium
CAAGCACCGGAACTCTTTATCCGCCCTGTCCCCGCAGATTCAGGTGGAAGAAAATCAACTGAAAGGAATGGAGTTATTGCCAGTGCCCAGCGTAAACTCTGGACGGCACAGTGCTGTTTTTTTATATGGGAAACAATGAATTCGGGATCGAATTCACATCTGAGTCGATTTTCAGCTATGCTTGTTCCTCTTCCCCTGACAGGAGAGAATCTAAACGAGGGTGGAAATTGCTCAATCCCCTACCGCAACAGGAGGGCGGAATCCACAAACGCACTTCAACAGGACGATGCCATCAGACAGCAACTGCATTCCGATTCTTCGAGGACAGCTTCAAGACGTGAGATATCGGTCACCTGTACCGTTCCACGCTGGTAGGTAATCCCTTCTCGCTTGACCAACCGCCGCAGGCTTCTCGACAAGGTTTCCCGGGCAATTCCCAGTTCCTGGGCAGTCAGACTAATTGGCCTGAGATCAACAGCACAGATACATTGTCTCAAACAGTGGCCATATTTTATTTTGTGCAACAGATAGGCGGCAACTTTTACATCCGCCTTGCAGCAGCGAGAAAGCGCCCGCATTTCACGCTCCTGCTCAATCTGAAACGCCATCTGGTTCAGAATATTGCTATGAAAATCTGAATTATCAAGCATAAACCCACGAAAAACTTCATGGCCCCAATACATCAGCTCGGTTGTGCCTGCATTGGCCATCAAGCTGTTACAAGAGTGGCTGGACACAGCCGCCGCAAGGCAGAAAAATTCGCCAGTTCTGAATCTCTGCATCAGGTGTTCTTGACCGTCAGGAGCCATCCGCAACATCCGCATCTCGCCGGACAGAATAAAGAAGAGATGCTTGGACATTTCTTCCGGGCCGATCCGCCCAAATCGCCCCTTGAGCGTGCGCAACCGTCCGGCACTGGCAACCTGATTGACTAAGTTGCCATCGACCCCGCTCATCAGCGGCGCACCGCTCAGCATTTCTACAACCCGATCTGACATATTAAACCCTGATGGAACCTATTTAGCTGCGCACCGTGAGCAAAGACCGTATAGTTCATGACGGTGATTATTGATTTTGAAATGATGTTCCGCTGCAACCTGTAGTTGCAGTTCTCTTATATTTGGTTCCTCGAACTCAATAATCAATCCGCATTCTACGCAAACCAGATGATCATGATGCCTGTTCGCCCGAACCGGCTCAAAACGCGCATGTCTATCTCCAAAATGTTGCTCTATGGCAACTCCACTCTCCGCCAGCAGCTTCAGCGTTCTATGGACTGTCGCGTAGCCGATCTTCGGATGTTTTTTTCGTAATTTCAGGTAAAGCTCCTCGGTAGAATAGTGGGATCTGGAACTCAGAAATGTTTTCAGAATAACCATCCTCTGGTTGGTAGTTTTCAGACCTTTTTGCACTATGTAATCACTGAATATCTTTACTCGATCCATCGAGCTATCACCTTTCCGACTTCAAGAAATTGAAAATGGTTTTCATAATCTATGGCATTTTTCCTAAAAAATCAAGCTGTTTTCAATGTTCTTCAGTGAAATTGCGTCAATGGCAAAAAAAATCACCGGGATTATTTCGCAAAACCGGCTTAAATATCAAACCGTCACAGGTATATAACTCCGCCGGACAATCGTATTATTGTTTGTCCGGCGGATATCCCCTCTCCCACACCGTATTTTTAAAACTCTAGAGCCAGCTGGCAGGTCACGGCATCTGCCGACTCCCCCGTGCCACCATCAACACTGTCATAATCTTCATCATGGACATATTCAAAAGCGATACCCAAACCTTCAGTGATCTCGAAACCGAATGCAGCAGCCAGCCGTGTTTCCGGCAACCCCAGAAAAGCGGCCTCATCCGATCCCTGATACGAAACAGCGACCGAAGCATCATGACCGGACATATCGAATCCATAGCCCAACTCAAGATTCCAGGCCGCCGGTTCAGAATTTTCTGATGCTAGGTAATCATTATCAAGAGCAGTGAGAAATTCACCGACTAAAGTAAAATCAGCAACATTCATAACAGCGCAGACAGTAGCACCTGCTGTGTAATCATCCAGGGTTTCAACCACTGCGTCTTCAAGATAACCGGAGAACCCGCCTGAAGAGGTCAGGTTGTTGATCCAACCGGCAGATAAGTCAACACTCATTCCGTCAGTTTCGAAGGCATATCCGGCCATCACCCCGAAAGCATCGATCATGTCATCTTCATCATCATCGTTGATTGCGCTGTTAAAGGCGTATGCCCCACCGTAGAAATTCCCGGCAGCAACGTCGACGACAACCGCACCTTCTCGCGTTTCGCCCAGCTCCAAGGTTAGCGGATCACTGATCAGAGCGGTCTCATAAACTCCGAACGGCACATAAAGTTTCCCCGCAGTAACTGCAAAACCGGCTTCCTCGACATTACCGATAGTGATTCCACCCTCGTCAAGGAAAACGCCCTCATCGCCATCTTCTTCCCACTTCATCAGGGCAAAACCGGATACAAAATCGTTCAGCGCAACATCTAAGCCCAGTTCAAAGGTGGTCAGATCGACATCTCCCTCTTTGACATCGTCATAGCCCGAACTGTAACCAGCTTCGGCTTCAATGGCACCGGAAATACCCACCTTCTGGAAAAACCCCTGACTTAAAGACTCCTCAAGCGCGGTCACGCGGTTGGCTAATGCGCCATCACCCGCAAAAACAAGGGTAGGGGAAAACATCAACACACAGGCAATCAAACCGATAACAATCTGCATAACTCTCACCTCTCTATCTAGTCTTTTGGTAGCGGGCACTAAAGTGTTGCCCAACGAGAAAAACTCTGTTTCTGGAATCTAAACAAACTTTTTGCAAAAAGCTGTGACGCAAATCACAAATAATAAGGAAATTGAAAAGCGTATTCATTTAATCTGAAAGAGGGTTTAATTCCCCGAAGCTTGCTTCGATAGAGATCGTGCAACTTGCGGAATCGCGTAGCTGGAGGAAACGAAACTGTTGTTGCGGTAATCGGAGATTGAAGGTTGAGCATCATCTGAGCCAGTTTTTCCCTACTGATCGCCTGTCCATCACCGCGCTGACTGATCTCCCAGTTCAGACAGAAAATACAAGCGAGGTTGTACCGGACCTAAACACCGGTCCGTTCCCATTCAGGCCGGCCCGCTTCCGGAACTCCTGTCAAACAGGGTCAGTTCCCAGCGCTGGGCAATCGTATCGTGGCGCAGAATGTAGAGACCGCCGTCATCACCCCGCAACTTGAAATAGCGGTGATCAGGCGCCAGCCAGCGGTCAATGACGGTGGCGACCTCAATGCATCGTTTGCCGAAGTAGAAGCGGCGTGGAGTTTCTTCGCCGCGATAGCCGGCATAGCATTCGACCCGTACCGTCAGAAAAGGGTGCTTCGCGTCAGTCATGCGGATCGGACTCGTGGACCTGATGTTCTGCTTCATCCCGGCTCAAGCCGTACCTGGCTTCAAGTTTGCCGATCAGCCGCTGCCTAAAGCCGGCATAGAAGGCATGCTCATTGCCGACCAGTTCCCCCCACAGCTCCTTGCTGAAGCCTTTAACCTGATCCCATGTGCCGCGCAGTTCGGTGCTGTTCATAATACACCTCCTAGGAGCCCGTCAAGTCCGACAGGCTCTTAAAGCTCTCTGCTTACATTATACCGGATCGATCTTGTCAAAACGGCGGCTTTTCGAGAATAAGATCCGGTTCGCCGCAATGTTTGAGGATCCTGGCGCGGGTTTCATCGCGCAGTGCAACTGCGACCTTCCATGGGTCGCTGAGATCAAGACCGAGCATTTCTGCGGTGATTGCCGGCTCGACACGCAACTGGACGCTGCCTCGATGCGGCAGCCAGTCAGTTCCGCGCAGGATCGAGCGTGTGCCGCGAATCGCAATCGGCACGATCGGCACACCGGCCTCTGCTGCGGCAATGAATGCGCCCATGTGGAAACGCAGCATGCCGGGGCTGCGGGTAAACGTGCCCTCGGAGAAAAACATATAGCTGCGTCCGGCCCGGGCCTTGGCGGCCAGCAACCTGAAATCCTCGACCCCTTTCCGGGCGTCGAAACGCTCGACGAAGTCGGTCTGGATGCGCTGCAGAAAAAGCCGCACCGCAGAATTTTCCAGCAATCCCTCTTTTGCGACAAAACTGAAACAACGGGGCAGGTAGCCGACCAGCAGGTAGCCATCGAGGTAGCTGGCATGATTGGACACGTAGATGCAGGGCTGATCCGGCGGCGGCAGGTTCTCGAGGCCTTGTACAGCGACAGGGGTTCCGGATGCCCTGGCCAGCAGGCGGATGCCAACCCGCATGACTGTCCAGCGCCAAGCGGGCCTGGGCAGTCCCACGACCAGTAGCCAGATCAGCGGGCCTGCCAGGTATAGCAGGCAGCGGGCATATGTGCCGTAGATTGCGGTGCTGATCACCCGTGCGATGCGTCGCAAGCGGGGCAGGTAACCGCTGACGGTCAGGCGGGCCACCTGCCACCAGGCTACTTTGGGCGGTTTGCCGATGCGGCCGCCTTCGTAGATCTCCCGGCTGGCGGCCCGGCGTACTTTGCCGCTGGACGTCATCAGGATCGTGTGTGGCGGGGCCAGGACGACATCATCCGGTGGTGCGCCGACCAGGTCGGTGACCACGGCATTGATCCTGGTGCGCAGGTCGGCAAGGGTCTGCTCGTCCCGTTCACGGGTTTCGGCCAGCAGGATCAGGCGTTCTGTGCCGGTTTTGGGGTCGATGCTGCCGAATGCCGTGACGCGGCCGGCGCGAATGCTGTCCAATCTGCCGACCGCCTCTTCCAGTTCGTG
>DAOVNV010000256.1 GCA_030630015.1 Desulfuromonadales bacterium
ATTAAGGACAATCCGCACCAGCATCGTGCCGATAGCGAACGGCAGGACATAGTAGTAAGCGGTATTATCGATATAAGGAAAAGCGCTTCCCAGGGCGGCCGAGATAAAGATGCCGATCTTGAGAATCAGGGTCAGACCGACCAGGGTTGCCATCATAAAAATCAGATCACGGCTCTCGGCACGGTACTTACGGATGTTGCGCCAGGCAAAACGGTGGCCGATAAAAATGAGGAGAAAGCTGCTCAGCAGCAGACCCGTAGCGTTGCGCCAGCGTGCCCCCATATTACCGACCTCTTGCATAGCCGAAATTTTCACCAGATGATCGGCAGTAATCCGATCTCCCTCGCGAACAATCATCTCGCCCTTTTTAACCTGAAAAAGAACCGGCTGCACCCCTTCGCGGGCGATCTGCTTGCGAGATTCATATTCATTCTGGTTAAAGGAAATATTCGGGCGCAGAAGACTGGATAGCTGGGTTTTAATAATTTTTTTCTGCCCGGTATTGAACTTGCTTGCATTCAGGCCTGTGCCGACAATCCCCAGAAGAGACTCCAGGTCAACAACCGTTACACTGCCGTCATCGACAATTTCCTGCTGGGTCATGAGGTCCCTGAAGACCACTCCCGTTGCCCGGTCTGCCTCAAAAAGCTTGCGATTGGCAACGACTTTCCGGTGATACGCCTGGGTGAGAATGTGGCGAAGTTCTTCAAGCACGCCGGGGTCCTCTGCAAGAGCCAGAAGGGTTTGTAAACCGCGCTCGTCGACTTTGATTCCAGAACTCGATGTCAGTTCGACCCGGATTTCATCATTGCCGGCACCGCGGTTGCGCGCATCGAGGGCCTGTTTCAGGACAAGAACGAACTGATCGGCAACAGTCAGCCCGGCTGAGGAATCATAATCATAAAGGACCGGAACCGCATTTTCGACTTCAAGCCGCTTCTCGGCCGTCAGTTTTTCATCGGGGATCAGAAGATTTCGAGAGGCCTTGATGTCACTGCCGGCAACATCACCGGGCACGTAACTGGAGCGCGTCAACACACCCTTGGGAACGATGATGAAAGCCAACATTGTGGCGAGCAGCAGAAGCAGCAGCGTATGCTGCAGGCGCGGGGTAAGTCCAAGCCGGGCGAAGGCCACCGAGACGGAGAAGCGCCCGCCGACAGAATTTTCAAGTTTTTTATCCGATTTCATCATTATCAGTATCTCTAAATAACTAATCGTAACTAATTGTAACTATTCAATATTTTAGCGAGGGCATGTGGGCTACAGCCATTGCCTGCGTCCAATGTTGTCACTTAACTTCCCGCAAGCAACAGCTATAGCCCACATGCTGTGCGGTTGGTCATACCGCTGAATAGTTGCAACTAATCAGGAGAAGCCGCCTCGTAAGCCTTGACGATCGCCTGCACGATAGGATGTCGAACCACATCCAGATCGCTGAAATGGACAAACGCCACGCGATCCACCTGCTTGAGGACATCCATCGCCTGAACCAGCCCCGAGCTCTTCCCTGTGGGCAGGTCGGTCTGCGTAATATCGCCGGTCACCACGGCGCGGCTGCCGAAACCAAGTCGGGTCAGGAACATTTTCATCTGCTCGACCGTCGTGTTCTGGGCTTCGTCCAGGATCACAAAGGCATCATTGAGGGTTCTTCCCCGCATGAAAGCCAGTGGCGCAACTTCTATGATGCCATGATCGATCAGGGCCTGGCCGCGATCAAAATCAAGCAGGTCATAGAGGGCATCGTAGAGAGGTCGCAAATAAGGATTGACCTTTTCTGCAATATCCCCTGGCAGGAACCCGAGTTTCTCACCCGCCTCCACCGCCGGCCGCACCAGAACGATCCGGCTGACTTCCTTTTTCTGCAGGTAGGACACCGCCATGGCCATCGCCAGGTAAGTTTTACCAGTCCCAGCCGGCCCGATCCCAAAAACGACATCATTCTTGTGAATAGCGTCCGCATACAACTTCTGTGCAAGGGTCTTTGGCGCAATCGCCCGGTTGCGTGAAGATGTGACCAGCGTGTCGAGGAAAATATCGGACAGGTGTGCAGACGGGTCGTTGCGCAGGATGCGCTCGGCATACTCGATGTCTGCCGGACGCAGGGGGAAACCGCTCTGCAGAAGGGAGGTCAGTTCTTCAAGGAGCTCGGCCACAAGCCGAACCTCCTGTTCGATCCCCTCGAGAAAGGCAGAAGCCCCCTTGGAGCTGGTGCGGACCCCTGTCAGTCGTTCAATCTGACGAAGGTGCCGGTTCTGCTGCCCGAAAAGAGCCGGGGCCAGTTGCGGATCAGCGAGTACGAATTCGTACCTATGGAGACTTTCGTCCAAACTAAAACCTTGATTAGCAACATTTATGACTGAAACCTGAAACCACGCGGGTTCAACAGGTTCAGGTAAAATTGCCCCGTCGGGCAAAATCGAAACATATCACTAAGCAGTCTCTGGAATCAATCCTGTTGCTCAATCGTTCTAGGTAGTGGGCGTAAAAACGCTCTTACAAAATCAAAACCTTTATCTCACGCACCAAAAGTAGGCGCCTTGAGGCGAAGTCCGCTAAGTTCGCCAAGTTAAACCTCAAGACCCTGGTTAAAACACAAAGAACTGCTTTACTTCGCCTCAGGGCGCCTACTTCTGGTGCGTACTTTGCGAACTTGAGTGAGCGTAAGCGAGCGGGCGTGAAAATAGCCTTTGTTTGGGTTATAGACCCGAAAGAAAAGGGGTTTCAATTTGA
>DAOVNV010000148.1 GCA_030630015.1 Desulfuromonadales bacterium
GCCATCAGCTGCCCCTGGCGGGTTTCCGGGTACATGATGCCGAAGCTGGTCATGCCGAGTTCGCCCATGGCGTATTCCAGCAGGGTCTCAACCTGCAATTGCGCCGTCAGCGAGTTGCGGAACACATAGGGAGAAGATCCCGCCAGGCCTTCTTTCTGTGACATAGCCAACAGCGGAACCTGCTCGCGGTCGGCCCGCTGCGCGGCTGCGCTTGCGGCATTGCCAACCAGGGGCCCGGCGATGGCCAGAACCCGCTCGCCGATCGCCAGCTCGGCAACCTGTTGGCCCGCCACGCCTGGGTCACCGGCCGTATCGCGATACAGAAAACGCACCGGGACGGTCGGTCTGAAATCTTCACGCGCCTGTTCCATGCCACGCTGCACCAGTTTCCCGAAAGCAGCATACCGGCCGGAAAGAGGCAACAGAACACCAATCGCTCTTTGCAGCTGACTCGGGTCCGTCAACTGGGACAACAGGGTCAGGGCCTCGTCGCGATAGGCGAAACCTAGAGGACCATTCAGCACCTGCGCAACCCATTGCTGGGCCAGTTCCTTCTGGCCCTCGCCCAAAGATCTCCAGCCAAGCTTCAACATGGCCAGCAAGGCAAACGGGGTATCTCGATACATGAAGGTTGCTTCACCAAGATCATCAACCGACAGCTGGGCATCCATCAGAACGTGCGCCCTGGCCAGGACATCATTCGGTGAGATCTGCCCTTCGGTCAGGAGAGCCTGATATAAAAAATAAAGGGAAGGTTGAGAGTGCCCCAGTTCGGCCAGCCCTGCGGCCAGCAGGAGGAAACGCGCCTGTCTGTTCTCCAGCAACAGGCTCTCCGTCGGCAAGTCCAGCAGGCCGGTCACACCCTCTTCAACAGCCCCGGCACGAATCTTTAGCCGGCCCTCCATCAGCTGGTCGGCCGGGACTCGTCCCTGTGAAGAAATCTTGCCCAGGTAATTCAGGGCCAACTGCGGTTCATCCAGATCCGCATGGATCGTCGCCAGACGGCGATAGGCATCATTAATCAGCGGAGAATCGGCGTGGCTGACCAGGAACCCGCGCAGCAGACCGGCCGCCTCGTTAAGCTTGCCCTCCTGGTAGTGCTCAAACGCGCGCTGCATGGCAACCTGTGCCCGGTCGGCCTGGCCAACAGCAGTGCTCACCGCTTCGGCCGCATTGACGGAAAAGGCCGTCAGGAACATCGTCAGCAGCACGGCAGAAAAAAAGAGGTGTAAGCAACGCATCAGCCGAACAACTCCTTGACCTTGTCAAAAAAGCTCTTGCCCATCGGATGAATCTCCTCACCACCCTCGCGAGAAAACTCTTCCAGCAGTTCCTTCTGACGCGGAGTTAGCTTGGTAGGGGTCTCAACACGCACCACAACCAGTTCGTCACCCCGGCCATAACCATGCAGAGCCGGGATCCCTTTACCGGTCAGCTTGAAGATCTTGCCACTCTGGGTCCCAGCCGGAAGCTTAAGGTTGACCTTGCCCTCCAGGGTGGGGATCTCAAGCTGGCAGCCCAGGACTGCCTGGGAGAAAGACACCGGGATCTCACAAATGATGTCCTGCCCTTCACGCTGGAAAATCGGGTGGTTCTTGACCGTGATCACCACATAGAGATCGCCTGAAGGCCCTCCCTGGGCACCCGGTTCACCCTCTCGGTTCAGCTTGAGACGATTACCGGATTCGACGCCGGCCGGGATTTTAAGGGAAAGGGTTTTCTTGCTGCGGGTCAAGCCGGTGCCGCGACATTCGGAGCAGGGATCAGTGATCCGCTTGCCCTCGCCGCCGCAATCAGGACAGGGCCGGGTCAGGGAGAAAAACCCCTGCTGAAAACGCACCTGTCCGTGTCCGGAACAGGTCTGGCAAATCTGAGGAGAGGTGCCGGGCCTGGCGCCCGAGCCCTGACAGGTCCGGCAGGTCTCGTGACGCGGCACCTGGACTTTGGTTTCGAGGCCGAAGGCGGCCTCTTCAAAGGAGATGGTCAGGTTGTAGCGCAGATCGTCACCACGCCGTCCAGCGCTACGACGACTGCCCCCGCCGAAAATGTCTCCGAAGATATCCCCGAAAAGATCCTCGAAAGGAGTGCCACCGAACCCGCCGGAGGAGAAGCCGCCGCCCTGGTCGACACCGGCATGGCCGTACTGGTCATAAAGAGCCCGCTTTTGGGCATCTGACAGAGCAGCATAAGCCTCGGACAATTCCTTGAAGCGCTCTTCCGCCTGTTTGTCTCCGGGGTTCTTGTCTGGGTGGCACTTGAGCGCCAGCTTGCGGTAAGCTTTTTTAATCTCGGTCTCGCTGGCGTTGCGATTAACCTCAAGCACCTCGTAGTAGTCGCGTTTATTCACATCAACCCCTGCAACGACGACAGGGGCCGGCCTGCGCCGACCCCTGTCGCTGTCGAACAGAAAATATCATCCGCCGGAATCTGGAAACCGGCGGTTTAATTCTAGGAACCTGGCGAAGGTCAGTCCTTCTTCTTTTCATCCACCTCTTCGAATTCCGCATCGACAACATCGTCACCCTGAGTGCTGTCGGCGGCTTCAGCATCGCCGGCCCCCTCATCTGACGCCTGGGCCTTCTGGTACATCACTTCGGCCAACTTGTGAGATGCCTGGGCAAGAGCTTCCGTCTTACTGTTTATGACTTCGACATCGTCGCCCTCAATGGCCTTTTTCAGATCCTCAAGAGCCGACTCGATCGTTTTTTTGGTTTCTTCATCGACCTTGTCGCCATGCTCCTTGACAGCTTTTTCGGTGGTGTAGACCAGACCGTCGGCCTGGTTGCGCGCTTCGATCAGTTCGCGCTTCTTCTTGTCGTCGGCAGCATGCGATTCGGCATCCTTGACCATCTTGTCGATCTCTCCCTCGGACAGGCCGGAAGACGCGGTGATGCGGATCGACTGCTCCGTGCCGGTGCCGAGATCCTTGGCGGAAACATGGAGGATGCCGTTGGCATCGATATCGAAGGTCACCTCGACCTGCGGCACGCCGCGCGGCGCAGGCGGAATGCCGACCAGTTCGAAGCGGCCGATGGTCTTATTGTCGCCGGCCATCTCGCGCTCGCCCTGCAGGACGTGCACCGAAACAGCGGGCTGGTTGTCAGCGGCCGTGGAGAAGACCTGGCTTTTCTTACAGGGGATGGTGGTGTTCTTCTCGATCAACTTGGTCATCACGCTGCCCAGGGTCTCGATGCCGAGCGAAAGCGGCGTGACGTCGAGCAGCAGGACATCCTTGACTTCCCCCTTGAGCACGCCGCCCTGGATGGCGGCGCCAACGGCCACCACCTCGTCCGGGTTGACCCCCTTGCTCGGAGCCTTGCCAAAGATTTCCTGAACCTTAGCCTGTACTGCGGGCATCCGGATCATGCCGCCGACCAGGATCACTTCGTCAACCTCCGAGGCCCTCAGTCCGGCGTCTTTCAGTGCAGTGTTACAGGGGCCGACCAGTTTGCCGAGCAGATCGCCGCACAGGCTTTCCAGCTTGGAGCGGGACATCTTGAGATTGAGGTGTTTGGGTCCGGACTGATCGGCCGTGATGAACGGCAGGTTGATGTCGGTTTCCATGGAAGAAGACAGTTCACACTTGGCTTTCTCCGCCGCTTCCTTGAGACGCTGCAAAGCCATCTTGTCGCCGCGCAGATCGATGCCCTGGTCTTTCTTGAACTCATCGGCAACGTAATCGATGATGCGCTGGTCGAAGTCCTCACCACCGAGAAAAGTGTCACCGTTGGTCGACTTGACTTCAAACACACCGTCGCCCAACTCCAGGATGGAAATATCGAAGGTGCCGCCGCCCAGGTCGAACACGGCGATCTTGCGCTCTTCCTTCTTCTCCAAGCCATAAGCAAGTGCAGCCGCCGTAGGCTCGTTGATGATACGCAGCACGTTCAGACCGGAGATCTTACCGGCATCCTTGGTGGCCTGACGCTGGGAATCGTTAAAGTAGGCCGGGACGGTAACTACCGCGTCGGTGACTTCTTCACCCAGGTAGTCTTCGGCGGTCTGTTTCATCTTCTGCAGCACCATGGCGGAAATCTCCGGAGCACTGTATTGCTTGCCGCGCGCCTCAACCCAGGCGTCGCCGTTGTCGGCCTTGACAATCTTGTACGGCACCAGCGAGATGTCTTTCTTGACCGCATCGGAATTGAATTTCCGACCGACCAGACGCTTGATGGCAAACAGAGTGTTTTCCGGGTTGGTCACAGCCTGGCGCTTGGCCTGCTGGCCGACCAGACGCTCACCGCTTTCGGTGAAGGCGACAATTGAGGGAGTGGTACGGGTCCCCTCGGCGTTAGCAATGACCACGGGCTCGCCGCCCTCCATGATGGCGACACAGGAGTTGGTGGTCCCCAGGTCGATACCGATTACTTTGCCCATTTTAAGTTTTCCTCCTTAGCTAAAATCTTTTTTGTATTAAATTTTTGAATGAGACAGATCAGGACGCGCTCTCGTCATCCCCTGTCGTTTCTGATGTTTGTTCTGTCGTCTGATCGGCGGAATCCGCCGCGGGCGCTTTGGCAACCATAACCAGCGAGGGCCGCAATAAACGGTCATGCAGCAGATAGCCCTTCTGGAACTCCGCAGAGACCGTGTTGGGCGGACAGTCGTCCGTCTCGGCATGGCCCATCGCCTGATGGTGATTCGGATCGAAGATCTCCCCTATGGCCACGATCGGCTTGACGCCGAAGTCCTCCAGCGCCTTGCGGAACATGTTGATCGTCATATCGACGCCTTCGAGAAGCCCTTCGCTGCCGCCGTTGCCGGCCTCGGCATGTTCAACGGCCCGCTCCAGATTGTCCAGAACCGGGATCAGTTCCCTGAGCAGACGATCATTGGCGAAACGGATCGCTTCTTCCTTTTCGCGCTGGGACCGTTTGCGATAGTTCTCCAGATCAGCCCGTTCACGCAGGTAAAGGTCCCAGTTTTTGGTTGCTTCCGCCTTTGCTTCTACAATGAGCTGTTCCGGATCAACTTCCCCGGTTTCCGCCTCAACTTCGCCATCCGGCTCCGCTGCAACATCCGCAACCTGTTCTGGTTCTGCGTCTGAAACTGTATCCTTAACCGCTTCCGGTTTGGAATCGTTTATCTTCTCTTGTTTTTTCTGCTTCTTGGCCACCTTGTCAATCTCCTAGTCTTTATCTGTATCTTTATCTGTATCGTTATTCAGCAAACGGCTGACCAGATCCGCCGTATAGCCGACAATCGGGATCACAGTGGAATAAGGCATGCGGCTGGGACCGATAATCCCAAGCGTTCCCAGTGAACCGCGTTTGCCGGAATAGGCTGCGGTAATCAGGCTGCATCCGGCAATCTCACTGTACTCGGTTTCACTGCCGATGATGATCTGGACTCCCTCTGCCTGCAGACCCAGATCAAGTAGATCAAACAGGACGCTCTTGCGTTCGAAGGCCTGGAAAACCCTCTTCATGCGATCCAGATCGCTGAACTCCGGCTGTTCGAGGAACCGGCTGGTTCCCTCGACAATCACCTCGCTGTCAGTGTCATTTTCCAGGGCGGCTCTGGAAAGCCTCAACGCCCGCTGCAACAGATGATCATACAGGGCTTTTTCCTCTGCCATTTCAGACAGAATCCGGCTTTGCATCGCCTGGATGCTGAGACCAGCCATCTCTTGATTGAGATAATTGGTGATCTGTTCGAGGTCCGATGCCGTTAATTCTTCATCAATTTCAATCAGCTTGTTCTGTATCAGGCCTGACTGGGTGACAAATACGACCAGAATCTGACGGCTGGAAAGCTTGACGAATTCGATATGCCGAAAAATTGTTTTCTGCAGGCGCGGCATCATCACCAGGCCGGTGTAGCAGGACACCGAGGACAGAGCCTTGCTAGCAGACCGCAGAAGTTCTGCCATCTGCAACCCCTGCCCGCGATACTCCGCCTCAAGCCGATTCTTGTGCTGCTGGTTGATGCGAACAACCCGCATCAAGGTGTCCACATAAAAGCGGTAGCCCTGCTCGGTTGGCACCCGGCCCGCCGAGGTATGTGGCGAGCAGAGATAACCCTGCTCCTCCAAGTCAGCCATCACGTTGCGTATCGACGCAGATGACAGGCTGACCTCGAGCCGATCGGTAATTGCCTTGGAGCCAACCGGCTGTGCGGTAGCAATGTGCTCCTCGATGACCGCTTCGAGGATCTGTTGGCTGCGAGTATTCAACATTTCTGCCATGGGGGACTCCGTACAAAAAACTCAAGCCGGAGATTCCGGCCCGTGTTCA
>DAOVNV010000229.1 GCA_030630015.1 Desulfuromonadales bacterium
ACGTAAGTCAGGATCGACCTGGGCAACGAAATTTCGGAAATTCTCTCGTATAAACGGGTTTGCAAACAAACGGGAAAAACGTTTTCCGATCAATTCATCGGCAGACATACCAATGATTTCTTCAGCAACAGCGTTCAGATGAATGATCCGATTCTGCCCATCGGTGACAATCAGGCCGTCAGAAACGGAACGCAGGATGTTATTGACCTTTTCACCCGCTGCCTGCGCAGCTTCAAGTGCCTGATGCAGGTCCTGCTCGTGTCGTTTGCGCTCAGTAATGTCGAGACAAGTGCCTATCAATCCGCCCGCCTCTCCTGAGGCCAGGTGAAAAACCTTCTTGTAGAAAATCATGTTGCGCTTTGTACCGTTGGCTGCCGTAATTTCAGCTTCGTAACTGGTTTGGCCGCCCTGCTCCCAAAGTTCCGCGTCACGCTCGTTGTGCAGTTCCGCCCAATCATCCGGCATGAGCTCGGTGACTTTCCTGCCGAGGATTTTCTCGCGCGGCAAACCGAAAATATCTTCGAACATGTTGTTGCAACCCAGGTAACGAAAATCTGCGCTCTTGTAGAAAACAGGACTGGGGATCGTTTCCATCAGGTTCTGCAGGAACAGGATCTGGTCGTTCATTGAGCGGCGCTTTTCAGAGACATCGACCATAAGAGTCTGAATCGATTCGGCCAGATCTCCCAGTTCCCGGAATTGCCCTGCCGCAGGCAGACTGAAATCGGCATCCGGTTCATTGAGCTGCCTCACCTTGTCCGTCAGGCGAGTCAGGGGAGCCGTCAGGCGGTCGGTCATGATCCTGACCACAAACACTGCAAGCAGGGTCAAAACCACCAGAACCCCCAGGAAGTAAATCCTGGCTTCACGGATCGGCCCGTAAACTTCACGGGTCGGGTAAAGAGCGACCAGGGTCCAGTCAATCGGGGTCAGATGCTGAAACACCGTAAGCATCTCTTCCCCGGCCACATCGACCTTGTTGACATGGCCGCGACTTCTGGACAGCAGGTCGTCAAAAATATGCGCGGGCAGGATCATGCGCCCGCCCTTCAGGATCAGATCCTTTTCCGGGTGCATGATCAGGGTGCTGGTCTGATCAAGCAACACGAAATAGCCCTCTTCGCCAATCGATCCGGTCAGGAGATGTCGCAGGAAGTTGTTGCCGAACAGATCAATGCTGCCACCGAGAATTGCCCGCAGATTATTGTGCTCGTCAATGATCGGTTCGGTAAGCATGATGATCGGGTGGTTGTGCGCCTGACGTGACCTGAAGGGGTCAGAAATGTATGGCTGAAGCGTATCGGCCGTCACCCGGTAATAAGCGCGGAAAGAGAAGTCCATACCCATGACATCAGACTGAAAAGGCGCTACGGCCTCCAGCCTGCCTTCAGGGGAGAACAGTATAACGCCATTGTCGAAAGTCAGCCGGCCGGTCGACTGGCGCTCCAGGAATGACTGCATCTGCTCCTTGTTGTCGAAAAAAGCATCCGGTATCTCGGTTGCGATTGACTCGAGGACCTGTTGTGAGTGATTGAGTTTTTCCTGAAAGTCCTTTGCAGTGACGGCCAGAGCATCAGCTAGATGGGCCAGGGAAGCTTGCCGGAACTTGTCCTCGAAATAGGTCAGTATGAGCCAGGACGACAAGAGCATCAGGCTCACGACTAGCAGAGAGGCTGCAAAAGTGATCCTGGTTTTCAGCGGATAGCTCATGAAGTAAAGGAACCTGACTGCAATAAAATATCTGGTAATTGGGATTAAAGAATTATTTTCAATGCAATGACGAAGATAAGTCAAGTCCCGACGCATGTGAATATTGGACTTTTGGGGACAAAAGAAGCATTTTTTTTTCATTTCTGCTAAAGTCGCTATCTGGATTCGACCGTAGCATCTGAATCTACGTGGTTTTGAGGGCGCGAGATGCAGAGGTCCGGCTAGTTCAAATTCATCATTGGGGAATCTCTATGTCCAGCAGCTTCGGAACAATATTCAAAGTTACAACCTTCGGCGAATCTCACTGCCCGGCGGTCGGCGCAGTTATCGATGGCTGTCCTCCCAATTTACAGCTTGATGAAAACGACATACAGGTCCAGTTGGATCGCCGCCGCCCGGGCCAGAGCGAACTGACCACGAAGCGCGACGAAGCCGACCAGGTTGCAATCTTGTCCGGAACGGAGCGGGGACTGACCCTCGGCACCCCGATTGCTCTCAGGGTCGAAAACCGTGATCAGCGTCCGGGCGATTACAAAGAGATGGCAGACGTGCCCCGCCCTTCCCATGCGGACTTTACCTACCAGGCCAAATACGGCATCCGGGCTTCAAGCGGCGGTGGGCGTTCCAGTGCACGCGAGACGATCGGCCGGGTGGCTGCCGGCGCCATTGCAGAGAAGTTCCTGCTTGAACAATATGGGGTCGAAATCATCGCCTGGGTCAGCTCTGTTGGCACGGTTGACGCGCCCGATCCCGACCTGACAACGATCAATCGCAGCCTGGTTGATGCCTCCGATGTGCGCTGTCCTGATCAGACCGCAGCAGAACAGTTGAGACGCGAGATCATCGCTGCACGCGATGCAGATGACTCGATCGGCGGCGTAGTGACCTGCCTGTGCCGCAATGTGCCTGCCGGTCTTGGTGAGCCGATTTTTGACAAATTGGAGGCACAACTGGCGCATGCCATGCTGTCCATCCCCGCCAGCAAGGGGTTCGAGATCGGTTCGGGATTTGCCGGCACACGCATGCGTGGCTCCGAGCACAATGACCCCTTTGTCTGGAAAGACGGCCGGTTGGGAACATCAAGAAATTTCAGCGGTGGTATTCAGGGAGGAATTTCGAACGGGGAAGATATTCTGTTCCGGATCGCCTTCAAACCTGCGGCCACGATTGGCCAGGCGCAGAAAACCGCCGATTTCGCAGGGAATGAAACGGAGTTCAAGGCACGCGGTCGCCACGACCCCTGCATCCTGCCTCGCGCTGTTCCGGTCGTGGAAAGTATGGCTGCCCTGGTCCTCGCGGATATGGCACTGATTCAGGCAAGCCGAAACGCGACCAGCCGTCGCTAAAGCTATGGCCGGCAGGCGCAGGACCAGCCGTCGCTAAAGCTATGGCCGGCAGGCGCAGGACCCGTAAACCTTACAAACTCACTAATAACAAGCGGGATGCCTCGAACGAATGGCATCCCGTTTTTATGCTGCTTGCGCCAGGAGCCAAACATGGCTGTTCCACAGATTAACCTCAATTATTTCGGTGAACCGGCCAGGTTGCATTGTCCGGTCTGTGGACAGGGTGTCTATGCCGAAGGCGGCAGCACTGTCCT
>DAOVNV010000057.1 GCA_030630015.1 Desulfuromonadales bacterium
CGGCAAGCCCAAACCGGCTGACCTGGACTGGGACCTCTGGCTCGGCCCGGCGCCGATGCGCACGTATAACGCCTGCTATGTGCCGTTCAAGTGGCGTGGTTGGTGGGACTTCGGCACTGGCGCGCTCGGTGACATGGCTTGCCACATCATGGATATGCCGTATTGGGCACTCGATCTGGGCTCGCCACTGACCGTCGAAGCCGAATCCGGCGGGAAGACCACGGAGACCGGTCCTTACTTCTCGACCATCACGTATCAGTTCGCCGCGCGCGGGTCGGTTGGTGGTGGCAAGCTCGGCGGCGCGGTTGGCCCAAAGGCCGCGGTCGAGCAGCCCGCAGTGAAGTTCATCTGGTACGACGGCAGTAAGGATGGCAAGCAGAATGCGCCGTACGACCTGCTGGAAAAGGCGACCGAAGAGGCCAGGAGGACCAGCGCAGGCAGGCAGGCTGCCGACTCCAGGGGCGACAGGAAAAAAAGGAAAACGCCTCCCGCCATTGAAGACCCGAAGCGTTGGGATATTATTCTTGTCGGCGAGAAGGGAATGATGTTGTTCAGGCGAAGCTCGACCGACTGGATCGTTACGCCTGGCCGCCGCCTCGAGCAGTTCGCCGACGTCCCGAAGACCATCCGCCGTGTGTCCAACGAAGATGTGGAATGGGTGGAGGCTTGCAAAGGGGGACCCAAACCGCTATCCAGTTTCGACTACGCAGGCCCGTTCACCGAAATGGTGCTGCTGGGCAATCTGGCCGTGCGTCTCGGCAAAAAGATTGAGTGGGATGCCGAGGCGTTGAAGGCGACAAATGCCCCCGAGGCCGACGAGCTCATCCGGCGTCAGTACCGAAAAGGCTGGAACCTGACCGTACCGACGGTAGTGTCGCGGGTCGGTTGATTCCGTCCTTTCCAAGTATTCATCCACCTCGGAGGCTACATGTATGAGTGGATTCAGGGTGAGCTGGAAAAGCTCGGTATCACAATCTCCAAAAACTGTGTAACAAATATCCTCCGAGGCAATAGTAGTCTTTCAATTTTGATTTGATAGGTTCTTCCACAGTAGACAGAGACATGATACGAAGGGTAGCAGCCTCAAGCGCAGCTTGGGGATGGCTTTTTCTACATCCACCATCCCCAAAGCCTTCGGCTTTGAGGCTGCCAATCAACCGTGGGAATGACAGCTTACAGATTCAAGCTTGACAGACTAATAGCGTGCCTCCACAAGCTATCGCGGCACTGGACCTGTGCCGGAACAAAACGCTATCTGTTAGCCGAGTCCCGGGCTGTGTGTGACAGTCGGTTCGTGACTGGTAGAAGACAATAATTGAATGACCCTACGTACATCCTCAGCCATTAGATACAGGCAGGGAACGATCACCAGGGTGATGCTTGTTGCAAACAGAATGCCGAAGCCCAGAGAGATAGCCATAGGGATCATGAACCGTGCCTGGCGCGAGGTCTCGAAGATCATCGGGGCCAGTCCCCCAAATGTTGTCAGTGTAGTCAGCAGGATCGGCCTGAAGCGTCGCCCACCGGCCTGATGGATTGCATCAAAAGGCGAGGCACCTTTTCGCCGTTGCCGGTTCGCGTAATCGATCAAAATCAGCGAGTCATTTACCACCACCCCCGACAGGGCAACGATACCCATCATACTCATCAGGCTCAGGGCATAGCCCATGAGCATGTGCCCCAGCACGGCTCCGACAATTCCAAACGGAATCGCGATCATCACGATGATCGGCTGGTAGTAGCTGCCGAACGGGATCGCTAACAGCGCATAGATGGCAAAGAGTGCCAGAAATAAACCGGTGTACAAGCTCTCAATGCTTTCTTTCATGTCCTGCTGGCGTCCTTCCCAGCCGTACGAAAGGCCGGGAAAACCGTCGGCCAGCTGGGGCAGCACGTCCGATTCAAGCGTTGCCATGACCTGGCTGGTCTGTGACATTGGTTCGACATTGGCCGTGACAGTCACGGTGCGTCGGCCGTTGCGTCGGCTGATCGTCGTGTATGATCGCCCCGGTTTGACCCGGGCGATTTGAGCCAGCGGTACATCCGTGCCTTGTGGAGTGCGAATCAGCAGTTGTTCCAGATCATATTGGCGGACACGCTGCTCGCGGGGCAGACGCACCTTGACCCTGACTTCGTTGCGTCCTCGCTGCTGGCGAACCGCTTCGGCCCCGTAAAAGGCGTTGCGTAGTTGTCGGGCCAATACCTGCTGGGTCAGTCCCAGGCTGTGGCCTTCCTCGGTGAGGCTGTAGTCCAATTGGCGTTTGCCCGGCGTATATCCATCGTCGATGTCCTTGACATTCGAAAAGTCCGCCAATTTAACCGCCAGGGCCTCACCGGCCCGATCAAGCACCTCAATGTCACGGTGGCTTAGTTCAATCGTCAGGGCCGCGCCGCGACCGGGGCCCCCTCTATCCGATTCGAATCGCAGCCTCTCCAAACCTGGGATCGGGCCGACGCGCTCTCGCCATAACTGCGTCAACTCCGTCGTGCTGATTGGGCGGATATCGGGATCGGTCAGATAGACCGTGACCTCGACTACATTCTCGTCAATCAATGCGAAGATCCCCTCGACCAGTTTCTTCCCGCCGTTGACCTCGGCCGTCTTCTCGGCTTCAGCAACCAACTGCCGGCAGACTTGCTCGGCCTTCGACACCGGCGAGCCGTAAGGTAAGGTGGCTGTTACAAAGGAGATATCCGACTCGACCCGAGGCATCAGGATGACGCCGATGCGACCGCTGACCACATAACCCAAAATTACAATGAGCACTGCCAGACTAACTGTGACCGTGACCATTCGAAAGCGGATGCACAGATCCAGAAACGGCATATACGCTTTGTTGATGACCCAGCCCAGACCTTTACTGAAGAAATGTTGCAGCGTCCCCAGCAGCCCGGGCCGGGCCGGCTGCCGTTTGCCGTGGGCCAGATGACAAGGAAGAATAAGTAGTGCCTCAACCCAGGAGATGGCAAAGACTGTAATGACCACAAAGGGTATCACCCGCCATATCTTGCCCATGACCCCCGGAATAAAACAGAGCGGCAGAAAGGCGACAATGTTAGTCAGGATGCTGAACGTCACCGGCAACAACACATCGTGGGCGCCGGCAATCGCGGCCTGCATCAGAGGCATCCCCCGCTGACGGTACTCGTAGATGTTCTCGCCGACTACTATGGCGTCATCAACGACGATGCCCAAGGATACGATAAAGGCAAACATCGAAATCATATTAATCGTGACATCGAACATCGGCAAAAACAGAAAGCAACCCAGAAACGAAATTGGGATACCCATAGTGACCCAGAAGGCCAGTCGAAACTCCAAGAGCAGCCCCAGCAACACGATGACAATTGTCAGCCCGAGGAAGGCGTTCTTCAGAAGCAGTTCCAGACGCTGGCGGTATATCTCGGACCTATCACGGTTGATGTCCCAGTTGATGCCGGGCGGAAGGTCTCTTTCGATCTCGAGCATGGCTGCACGCACGGCGTCGGAAACCCCGATGGGAGTCTGCTTGCCCACCCGATAGACCGCAAGGCTGATGGCCCGCTTTCCGTTATATGTCGCGTAGCGGTCTCGTTCCTCGAAGGTGTCCTTGATCTGTGCCACATCGTCCAGGAAAAGCACCGATCCGTCGGCTGTGGTAATCAGCGGAATGGTGGCGAATTCTCTGGCCCAGTCGCGGCGCTCGCTCACACGTAGAAGGATGTCGCCGCCCGGGGTCTCGAGGCTGCCGCCCGGAATTTCGATGGACGTCTGCCGGACCCGCCGGGCGACCTCATCAAGCGTCAGGTTGTATGTGCGAAGCACATCCTGGTCGATCTCGATGGCAACCTCGTATCTGCGTGCGCCGCGAAGATCCGCCTGCGTGATCTGAGGGTCCTGCAGAAGTCGGTCCCGGACCTGCTCGGCGAGCTCACGCAGGACCCATTCACTGGTGTCACCATAGAGCTGAATCTGCAGCACTTCCCTGCGGATGATCAACAAGCTCACCTCCGGTTCTTCGGCGTCTTCGGGGAAGGTGATGATGCGATCGACCTCCTGTCGAATGTCCTGATAGACCCGCTGGGCGTCGGCGCCTTCTTCCAGTTCCGCGTTGACCATGCCCATCCCTTCAGCCGCCGTAGCCGTGATTTCCTTAATCCCGTCCAGACCCCGAATGCCCTCTTCGATAGCCAGGACAATGCCCTGCTCCACTTCTTCCGGACTCGAACCCGGATACATCATCCTGATGGTTACCATGTTCAGATCGAACTCCGGGAAAACCTCCTGTTTGATGCGGGTCGCCATTAGAAAGCCGCCTATCAGCAAGATGAGCATCAGCAGGTTGGGCGTAATGCGATTGCGGGTCATCCAGGTGATCGGCCCGCTTCTTTCTCTACGGTCAGGGTGATGCGTTTCGCGGGCCATCAGTGTCCTCCCTTTTTACGGGCGATCTGAAGGTCATCCTGAGGAATTTCCTCTTCGGTCGGAGCGACTCTCAGAGGCATCCCCTGCACCGGTGCGGCGATGTCGGTAACTACAAGTTGTTCATTCTCAGCCAAGCCTTTGGTCACGTAAACCTGGTCGGGCCCGCGGAAGGCAATTTGTACCCGCCGAATATCGAGTTGTCCGGCATCATTCATGATCCAAACGGTGTCGTTGTCGCGAAGATGCGAACGCTTGACTGGAAACACGGAGGTCAACCTTCGCCCTTGAATCTCTGCAGACACAAACGAGCCCATCAATATCTGTGGCAAATCGCGATTCTCCGGTCTCAGACAGAATGGGTCATCTACGGTCACCAATAGTTGTGCCATCCGGCCCAGCGTCTCTAATTCTCCAACGAGACTCAGCACTCGCCCGGTCCGAAACTGGTTGGTGTCCCATACACCGGTATTGCGAATCGTCACGCTTGCGCCGGGGTCACCGTTCTTTTGTGGGATGTCGAGCCATTTGAGCTGATGGACGAACACCTTCACCTCGATCCAGGCCTCGTCGGTCCCGAACAGGGTCACCAGGTCCGAGTTAAGTGAGACGGTGGCCCCAAGATCGACATGCTTTTCCTGGACAATGGCGTTGAACGGCGCGGCAATGTCACAGCGAGCCAGGTCAAGCTGCGCCTTCTGCAGGGTGGCCTCGGCCGACTCCTGGGCCGCCTGGGCAGAGGCCAGCTGGGGCTCACGCAGCACCAGCTCGCGGTCTTCATCGGTTATCACTTCACCCAGCAGCTCGTACTCTTGCTTGGCAATGGCCTGGTTGCCTTGTTCAACCTTCAAATCCTTAACGGCCTTGGCGACATCGCTTTGTCGCTGCCTGACAAGGATTTCATAATCTCGATTGTCGATCGTAATGAGCTTTTGTCCCACTTGAACAAGGCAGCCCGGGATGACATCGGAAGAGACATCGACAATCTGCCCCGCCACCTGCGGACGCAACGTCACTTGCTGGGCCGGCATCACTGTTCCCATACCCGTTACCGCTGTCGTGCAGTTGTCTTTCTTAACCGGGATTACTTGCACCAGCTTGGCCTGAGTCGGCGGCTTCTTGCGACCGGCACGGGGGCTGGTACGGATCTGGTAACGATAGACTACGATCGCTCCGGTGACGATCAGCGCAGACAACAGAATTTTAACGCTTCCTCCAATAAGCCTGCGCAGCATACTGCGGGGCTTTTCTTGCAGGTTCTGTTTAACACTATTAGTTGCTGTCATAACGGCACCTATTTGTCCTGGATAACATTTCCCGAATTTATGGCTGCCTCTGTCATGTTGCTGGTTTGAGCGAGTGCGGGCTGCCGCAGGTCGCATGGGCCGGCAATGGATCGATACAGGTCAATCCGGCGTTGGATGAGCGTGCGCTGGGACGTCACCACATTGCGTTCCAGTGCCTGCAGTGACTGCAGTGACTCGAGCACCCGAATATAATCAATCTGTCCCTTGATATAGCTCTCTCGGTTGCGCTGGAAGGTTTGGCGTGCAAGGCTAAGCTGATGTTTAAGATTCTCAAGCAATTGCGTTTGCTGGTGTTGTCGTGTCAGGGCTGCTTCGACATCCTGAAGCGCCTCCAGAATCGTCTGGCTCCACGTGTGGATTCGCTCCGAGACGATGGCTTTCTGACGTTGCACTTCTGCCTTTCGCAGGGTCCCATCGAAGAGCGGCTGGATGGCATTGGCCGCTAAGTTGGCCAACCAGTCGTCGAACATATCTTGCACCGACACTGCCGATGTCTCTACGTTTGCCGTGAGACTGATGCGTGGATACTGGTTCGCGATAGCGGCTGCCAGACGTCGGTCGGCGGCTTGTACCTGCCGATAGCCCTGATGCACATCGGGTCGGCGCCACAGGACATCGGCCGGGACACCGAGCACAGGCATGGGCGGCAAAGCCGCAAGGCCAATGGACGTTTGTTGCCACGCCAATTCAGGCTGGTTTCCTATCAGAACCGAGAGCTGGTATTGAAGCAATTCCACTGTCTCTTTAGCCACAATCAACTGGGCTTTGGTCGAGGCGACCAGCTGGCGTTGTCTGAGCACGTCGCTCGCCGAGGCCATACCTTTTCTAAATTGGACGGTCACGATATCAAGCACCTGCTGATTGGCCTCTATCTGCTCCTGGGCGATTCGGACAAGGGCCTTGGCTTCGGCCAATTGATACCAGGTGTTGGCAATCGAAGCGGCCATGGTGACCGCTGCGGTGTTCACAGCGGCACCCTGCGCTTGGACCTCGAGCCAAGCCGCCTTCTGTGAGGACCTGAGCCGAGACCACAGGTCGACTTCATAACTGGCTGGAAGACCTACCGAATAGAGAGTGCTGTAGGTCGTGCTGTTATCTTTTTCCCGGCGGGTTCGGCTGGCTCCGGTTTTTAAGTCCGCCTGTGGCCAAAGGATGGCTCCGCTTTTCTTTGCCACGGCCTGAGCCTGAGCCAGGCGGTCCCACGCTGTCTGCAAAGTAAAGTTGTTTGTCAGGGCCTGGTCTATGAGGCCGTCGAGCTCATCGTCTTCGAATGCGCACCACCACTTCTCAGGCAGCGGCTCCGTGCCCGCGGTGGAAAATGAATCCGGAATCTTCACGGGCATTACCGGCTTTTCGACCGGATGTGAGCAACCTCCGGCCAACAACAGCAGGATGCTGATTAGGAGCTGCTTTTGCGATTGTCTTGTCATGCGTATCACGTTCTTCACTAATACCGTGGTTTCTATACGTCGCGGTAACGCTCCAAGTAGAATTTAGGTGCGACTGGCTTCTGATGCGGCCTTGAGCAATTTGTTACGTGTGTCCATGCCGTCTCTTCTAATTGCCATATTCATCTTCTTGAAGCAAGGCGCTTATCTTAAATATTTACTTCAAATGGTCAATAGTTTTTTTTGCTCTTTTGTATGCGCGTTCTATTTCTACAACGCCATAAAGGCGTTCGCATCAGGCAAAAGCCGAAAAAGCCTTTGTGAGGTCGATAGGCTCAATAATATTGTGGGTAATCTACTTTCGCTTGCCCAGCCGGCCGAGAGTAATCCGGAAGAGATAAATATTCTTCAGGAAATCGAACGCTGCCTGAATTTCATTGGGGCTAAAGCTAAAAGTCAGAATGTCAAGTTACAAACAGATTTCGAGAACAACTTCTCCGCAACAGGAACTAATTATGCCTTGACTCATCCAGGCACCTTTCTGTAAGATATAGAGTGTTACTATATTGGAAACATCTCCGGATTGTTCTCTACGGTTGGCGCTCAACTTAATGATCGATTTGAGCTTCATAGATTGGTGCGTTTGCGCCGCGTATCTTGCGGTGGTCTTTGGCCTGGCTTTCAGAAGCGCAAAGGGACAGCAGGATAACGAAGACTTTTTTCTCGGTGGCCGGAACATGAACTGGTTCGTGGTCGGGGTCTCGATGTTCGCCACCAGTTTCAGCTCCATCTCCTTCCTGGGACTTCCTCAACGAGGGGCCTACCAGGACTTCAGTTTCTACCTGACCATCCTGTTCATCCCGTTTGTCATAACTCCCATTCTGTGGTGGATTTTCGTACCGATGTTCGTGCGGCTTAAGGTCAGCAGCGGATACGAATATCTGGGCCGACGGTTTGGTCTGCCCGCACAGCGCATTGGCTCGGGCCTCTACTGCGTGTACGCCATAGGCTGGATGGGCACCATGCTTTACGCAGTGGCCCTTACCCTTCAAACCGTGATGGGACTCAACGAGGCCCAGTATTTCTGGGCGCTCGTCGGTATCGGGGCCTTCGCCACCCTTTATACCGTCATGGGCGGTTTGAAAGCGGTGATTTGGACCGATTTCTTGCAGGCGGTCGTGATGGGTGGAGCCATCGTGGCGGTCTTGTTCCTGGCCGTAGGCCGCATCGATGGCGGCTGGTCGGGTTTTTGGGCGACCGCAACGGAACACAATAAATTTCAAATGTTCCACCTCAACGCCAACCTCCTCGCACCGGAGAATTTCACAGGCAGAAATACCGTTTTCACAGCCGCGGCTTTTGGCCTGTTCATGTACTTGCCCGGCTATGCGGTCTCTCAAAACATGATCCAGCGTTATGTTTGTGCCGGCACCCTGGCCAGAGGACGGGGCGTGGTGCTCCTTAGTGCCGTTATCAACACCGGGCTCGGCCTCCTCTTTCTATTAGTCGGCACGGCGCTGTTCGCCTTCTATAGCCAGCCGGGGGGTGTCGGTTTACCGGCTGCCGGTGTCGAGATCGCAAAGCAGGATCAAATCCTGCCCTATTTCGTAGCTACCCAACTGCCCGGAGTCGGGCTGGTGGGGCTCATCCTGGCCGGGCTGTTTGCGGCGGCTATGAGTACCATAGACAGCGGAATCAATGGGGTGACATCGGTCATTGTCTACGACTGGCTGTCCGGTAAGAAGCTGCCCTTGAAGATCAGCCGGATCTTGACCACTGTACTGGGTATAACGGTCATCGGTGCGGCCCTCCTGGTTTCCCTTTTTGGCAAAGACGTTTTTGACAACATCGTTGCAATCGCTGGTACCTCTCTTGGCATGCTGTTGGCCATCTTTCTTCTGGGAATGCTGATTCCCCGCGTGAATCTACCAGGAGTGCTCATAGGGTCCGCTGCAGGACTTTTCTGCTTTGCCCTGGTCTTGATTTTTACGGATATCCCCCAGTGGTGGTTCGGAGCCTTCACCATGGTACCAACCTTTCTCGCGGGCCTTGTGGCCAGCCTCTTCTTTCCGCCACCTTCCAAATCCGCGCTGAATGACACGCTATTAAGAGGTAAAAAGGAGCAAAAAGCATGAAAGTTACGCGAAGAAAAAAAAGAACAGCCAATATCGGTATTTTCGGAGTTGGTTTTCATACATACTGGTCACAATTCGACGGTCTGCTTGAGGAGCTGAGACACAAACTGGATGTCTTCGTCGACCGGGTCAAAATCCACGAAGTGGAGGTCACAAATTTCGGCATTGCAGACGCCGCCGCTTCTGCTTATGCCCTTTTGCCAAAGCTCAAAGCCGCGGATCTTGACCTGGTATTCTGCCACATGCTCACCTACGCCACGTCGGCATCATTTGGTGCGATTATTCGCGGACTGGACATCCCGTTGGTCTTGGTTGCGCTTCAGCCCTTAAAGGCTTTGGACTATTCCAAGGCCTCCACCTACATGCAGTTGTGCAATGATGATTTCTGCGCCGTCCCTGAATTCACCGGCGTGGCCATCCGCATGGGGAAAAAGCCCCCACCCGTTATCCTTGGCACCCTCGAGGATGACCCAACGGCAGAGGGAGAAATCGCCGAATGGTGCAACATCGCTATGGTCCTGCATGACCTTAAAAGGGCCCGGATCGGTCATTTCGGTCATCCCATCGAAAATATGCTGGACATGCAGACGGATCATACCGCGCTCACCGCAGCGTTTGGTTGTCACATCGTACAAACAGAGGCCGATGAGCTCCTGAAGCTGGAACGTACAGTCACTGAAAGCCAAATAAAGGCCAAGAAAACACAGATTCTCGATATCTTCGACACACCTGACCCGAAATCCGACCCTATCACGGAAAAACTGACTGAAAAAGACCTCCAGGTTGCCGCTCGGGTGGCAGTAGCCTTAGACAAATTCATCGACACATACGCTCTGGATGGGCTGGCCTACTATTACGAAGGCGAAAAGGCCAGTCCGATGCGGGAATTGGTTACTAATCTGGTTGTAGGCAATTCTCTGCTCACCGCCGCCGGCTTTCCCATGTGCGGGGAGTCTGATTTGAAGACCTGCATTGCCATGTTGATTATGGATCGCCTGGATATCGGGGGGAGCTTTGCGGAATTTCATCCCATCGATTTCAACGAGGGCTTTGTCCTTCTCGGTCATGATGGGCCGCATCATATCAATATCGCCGAGGGCAAACCCGTTCTTCGCAGCCTAACCAAATATCACGGAAAACCGGGGTCCGGCGCCGGCGTTGAATTCAAGATAAAAGAGGGCCCGATTACTATACTCAGTATCGGGATCACAGCCAACGGCCGGTTCAAGTTTGTCCTTGCAGAAGGCGAAAGTGTGCATGGCCCCATACCGCCCACCGGCAATACGAGTACCCGCGGATTCTTCAAACCGGATGTCCGGTCCTTTCTTAAAAGGTGGGTGGCCGAAGGGCCGACCCATCATTTTGCGCTGGGTGTGGGTCACCATGCCCGTACAATTCAAAGTATCGCAGAAATTTTGAATTTAGAAAGTGTCATTGTTACATCGGAGCATAAATGAACATGAAATATAGTAATACTATTAGCCTGTTGTTGTCACTGGTAATTTTATCAATCCCCATACAGGCACGAGTCCGCCCCAGGCGGAAACAGATAGATTTAACCAATCCCTTAGTTGCCGGATTTCTACATCCGCCTAAAGCCGCCAGGCCATCGATATACTGGCTTTGGCTGAATGGATATGTAAACCGCGCTTACCTGGAAAGGGAGTTGAAGCAGTTCAGTGAAAAGGGTATTGGTGGTCTCTGCATCTTTGACATGGGGGCACGGGGTGATAAGAAGGCCGCTCCTCCACCGGGGCCGGCGTTCATGAGTGATGAGTTCTTGGAGAACGTTGCCTACGCCTTGAAGCTCGCCGGCAAGTTTGATTTCGATGTTCAATTAGCGGCCTGCAGCAGTTGGGACCTGGGCGGCTCCTGGGTACAACCACACCACGCCAGTATGGGGCTGTACTACACGGAAATCCGGGTCAAGGGACCTGCCGATTACGACGGGGTGCTTCCGTTTCCAGAACTTCCTCCCCAGGCCCCAAGGGCCCCGGATGGAAAACCCGCTTTTTTCAAGAACGTTGCAGTATTGGCCATACCGGAGACTAAAAGGCAGCCGGCCCATGAATTCATCTTCGAATTGCCGCGAACCGATATTCATCGGATTGACCATATCATTCTCTATAACGCAAAAAGCGATAATCCTAATCGCTATGGCAAACTTCACCTTTTCGCTAAGGATTTTTCCGTAGCCGTGAGCACGGGTCGTCTCGACGAACAGTCCTTCAGTGAAATTCTCCGGGACACACTAAAGCCGAATACGAAGCCTCAGCGTTTTAACTTCGCACCGGTTGACGCACGCTATGTCCGGCTTAGAATCTATAACGGTTATAACCCGGATTACGACGTGGTCCAGTTCGCTGAATTTGAAGTCTATACTACTGGTGGGCGCAACATAGCCGGCTCAAAAGAAATCGATCGAATAAAAGATTCGGCATATATTATCCGCTTTAATTCCCAGCGGGAATCCGGC
>DAOVNV010000191.1 GCA_030630015.1 Desulfuromonadales bacterium
AAGCAGGGGCTCGCCTTCGCCGTAGACTATGGCGGACAGGCGGGTGGTGCGTTGAGAGTAATTTTGAATTTTGAATTCTTAATTTTGAATTAGACTGCACTCTTTTCAGCACTGTTTTATATCTCGATCAGGGTGATTTCCGGGCGGCACAGGAAGCGCATCGGCAGAACGCTGGTTCCCAGGCCGCGGTTGACGTAGAGCGGGATTTTGTGGGAACTGACCTCGTAGTAGCCGGCAACGAAGCGTCCGGTGTAGAGGGGCAGGTAGAGTGGCGGCAGCATGGGAAGGCGTACCTGGCCGCCGTGCGTATGACCACACAGGATCAGATCGATGTGGGGGCTCAATGCTTCATGTGCGAATGCCGGTACATGCGACAGAATAACATTGCTGCGTTCCGGGTCGACTGTCTGCATCAGCAGTTTCAACTGGTTGCTGGATGAAGGGTAGTCGAGACCCAGGATAGACAGGGCCTGGCCGCTTACGTTGATGTCGGCGCGCTCATTGATGAGCAGTTGGACACCCACCCCGGAAAAGTGTCGTCGCAGGTTCTCACCTTCGAGGCGCGACCAGTATTCCCAGTTGCCCTGTACGGCATAAATACCGTGTGGGGCGGCTAACTTCTTCAGGAAGTCAAGAACACCCCTGATATTCCTTTTCTCCTCAAGATAATCCCCGGTCAGAAGAATCAGGTCGGGGCGGAGTTCCGCGATGCGTGTGGCAACCTTGGCGTGGAAGTCAGAGAGTTGGTTCAGATGCAGGTCGCTGATCTGCACCATCCGGACAGGTTGTCCTGACCGGTTTGTCGATAGGTCCAGTTTTTTCACCTGGATGGCCTGCGGCTCGTACCAGAAGGTGTCGCCCAGGAAAACCGTGCCGAGGCTGCCGGCGCCGCCCATCAGGAAGCGGCGGCGGGTCAAGCCCCGTTTGTTTGAGCGTGACATGGCATCATATCCTGAAAAATTGCGCGAAAGGTTGCCAGATTTTCGTTAACTATATTATTATATTCTATAATTCTTTGAGCCTAAAATAAATCATCCGTTCAAATACGACAAAAAGGGAGAGACAAGCTGCCATGGATCAAATTCAGGAAATTCTTAATGACGTTCACTGGGTTGGAGTCAAACATGCCGATCTGAAAGTTTTTGACGACCTTTTTCCAACGCACAACGGAACGACTTACAACTCGTATCTCGTCAAGGGACAAGACAAGACGGCTCTGATCGACACAGTCAAGGAACCATTTACCGAAGAGTTTTTCGGTAAGCTCGAGCAATTGATCGATCTCAGCGAGATTGATCTCGTCGTCGTCAACCACACTGAGCCTGACCACTCCGGAGCCTTGAAGTTCCTCCTGGAGCGAAATCCTGATCTGACGGTTTACTGTACAAAACCTGCAGAAAATTTTTTGAAGCAGCTTCTGAATGAACCATTCAATTCGCACGTGGTCAGTGATGGTGAAGAGGTTGACCTGGGTGGACGGACCTTGCGTTTCCTGCTCGCACCTTACCTGCACTGGCCTGATACCATGTTTACCTACCTTGTGGAGGATGGTGTTCTGTTCTCCTGTGATGGTTTCGGTTCCCATTATTGCTCACGCCACCTGTTTGACGATGAAATTCCTGATTTTTCAAGTGATTTCTATTTTTACTTTGATTCTATTATGCGCCCCTTCAAGGACAAGATCCGCAATGCTCTTGACAAGATTGAAGGTCTCCAATTGAATCTGCTTTGCCCTTCGCATGGCCCGCTTCTGAGGCGCGACCCGCAAGCTGTTGTTGATGCCTACCGGCGCTGGACAGTTGCTCCACCACAGGATGTCAAGCCACGTGCCTTGGTGCTGGTTCTTTCATCACACGGTAACACCCGGAGTATGGCATCCGCTATCATCGAGAGTCTCGAAGAGAAGGGCATGGAAGTGGTACAGATGGAGATGTGCGGTATCCGTGACGGTGACCTGCGCGATGAGCTTGAACTGGCGGACCTGATTCTGGTCGGTACTCCGACAATCAACCGGGATGTGCCCCCGCCGGTCTGGCATGCTCTGGCCCTGCTGACATCGGTGACTCCCAAGGCCAAGTTTGCCGCGGCCTTCGGTTCGTTCGGGTGGAGCGGCGAAGCGACGAAGATGGTCGAGGCGCGGCTCACAAGCCTGCGTTTCAAGCTGGCAGCGCCTGGTTTGAGTTTCAGATTCCATCCCACGGATGATGATTTTGTGGCATGTCGGCAGTTCGGAAATGATGTTGCTGATGCGGTTTTAGGCTAAAAATCAGGTATGGCATCCGCCGTCGCCCAGAGGGCTTTGGCGGACATGCGCGGTACGCGGAAACCTTTTGATCATCTCACACGATCAATCAGGAAAAATGCGTCCTTTGCCCCGCTTTTTTAAATTACTTAAAAAGTAACTATTCAGCTGTCTGACTAACTACACAGCATGTGGTCTATAGCTGTTGCCTGCGTCCAATGTTGTCCTTAACTTCCCGCAAGCAACAGCTATAGACCACATGCCTTCGCTGAGATGCTGAATAGTTACCTCAAAAAAAGCACTGGGATCGATGACCACCACGTCTCACCACCGCCAGATAGCCCGGGTTGTCGTTATCGCCCCTATCGACAAGCCGCTTAATTATCTGGTTCCTGATGAACTACAGATTCGGCTTGCTGTTGGTAGCCGGGTCGAGGTTCCCCTGTCAAGGCGCAGGGTAGTCGGTTATGTTGTCAACTTTACAGAGGGTTCTGGTGAAAACTTAAAGTCAATTCTTGCTCTTCTTGATGAAGACCCGCTGTTCTTGGCTTGTCATGCCGAATTCTATCAGCGTGCCGCTGCCTATTATGCCTATCCACTTGGAGAGGCGTTCCGTACCGCTCTTCCGGCCGGTCTTTCCGGTTGCGGTAATGCACCGCTTGTTTTGCGTGATAAAATCTACCGTGCAACGAACAAGGATCTGCAGCCACGCGGTGAACGTCAACAGGAAATTTTGACGCTGGTTCGCGAGCAAGGCGAAGTCCCCCTGTCCAGGCTCAGGACAATTTTTACCTCTCCACATGCTGTTTTGCAGCGTCTTGTCGAACTTGAATTACTCGTCGTCCACGAAGTCGAACGCTTGCGCGATCCGTTTGCACAGGATGCCATTGCCCCGGCCGTTAAAGTTAGTCTCAATCCAGCCCAGGAAACGGCTCTTGCACGTCTGGAAGAGGCTTTGGCCAGTCAATCCTTTAAGCCGATCCTGCTGCATGGCGTGACCGGCAGCGGCAAAACCGAGATTTATCTCAGATCTGTTGCCTCATGTCTCGAAAAGGGGAAACAGGCTTTGATCCTGGTCCCGGAAATAGCCCTGACTCCTCAGTTAGTCGGGCGCTTCCGAAGCTGGTTCCAGGATCGCCAGGTTAGGATGGCCGTACTCCATTCGGGGCTGTCAGATGGCGAGCGCTACGATGCCTGGCGCAGTATTGCTCGTGGCGGAGTAGATGTTGTGATCGGGGCTCGTTCTGCCGTTTTTGCCCCAATTCCGAAGCTTGGACTGATCGTTGTCGATGAAGAGCACGACGCCAGTTACAAGCAGTCAGAGGGTTTTCGCTATAATGCCAGAGACTTGGCTCAGATGCGCGGCCAGATGGAAGACGCCGTGGTTCTCCTCGGCAGCGCGACTCCTGCCCTGATTACCTACCGTCGGGCCTGTGAAGGCCAATTAACCTACCTGGAACTGCCAGAGCGGGTTGCTTCCCGGCCTTTGCCGGAAGTCAAACTGATCGACCTGAGTCAGTCTGGGTCAGACGGCCTGTTGAGTGAGCCGCTTCAGACAGCCATCAGAGAATCCCTGGATGCTTCTGAACAGATTCTTCTGCTATTGAATCGCCGGGGATATGCGCCGTTTTTGCTCTGTCACGACTGCGGCGCCACCTGCCGCTGCCCTAACTGTGAAATCACCCTGACCTTCTCGCAGGTGCAGAAAACCCTGCGCTGTCATTACTGTGACTACCGGTTGCCGCCCCCCGTTTCCTGTGAGCGTTGCGGAGGGATCCGGATGATGCCCGAAGGTGCGGGGACCGAGCGGCTCGAGGAGGAGTTGCAGGGTCTCTATCCCGATGCGCGGATTGCACGCATGGATCGGGATACAACCAGTCGCAAGGGTGCTCATGCCCGTTTGGTGGCCAGAATGGCGTCCCGCGAGATTGATATCCTGGTCGGGACGCAGATGATTGCCAAAGGGCACGATTTCCCAACGGTCACACTGGTTGGTGTTCTGAATGCCGACAGTCCCTTGAACCTTCCTGATTTCCGAAGTTCCGAAAGGGTTTTTTCCCTTTTCAGCCAAGTGGCAGGTCGAGCCGGTAGGGGCGATAGGCCCGGACGGGTCATGATCCAGACTTACGACCCGGAGCATGCCACGCTGCTGCAGGTCGCCAAACACGATTATCGCGCTTTTGCTGACAACGAACTTTCTCAACGAAAAGCTTTGGGCTATCCGCCCTTTGGCCATTTGGTCAACCTGGTCTTGGCCGGAAACGAGAAT